>JAIPKF010000093.1 GCA_021733705.1 Chthoniobacterales bacterium | reverse complement strand
ATGACTGTTTCTGGACTCTTGCCTCCATAGGGAACACGTGCTGTGTCTCCAAGATAAATGATATTTTCATTAGGAAGATGACGTCGTAGTGCTGCTACGACAGTAAGTCCACCGACACCTGAATCAAAAACCCCAATGGGGTTATTGGCATCATTTTTTTTTGATAACGAGTGAGGGGGCTGTTTAGATTGTGGATCCATCGCAATTTTTTGAATCATCTTTTAAACCTCTGCACTCGGCGGGAATCGAACCCACAACCTCTGCCTTCGGAGGGCAGCGCTCTATCCAGTTGAGCTACGAGTGCGACAATAATAGATGTTAGATCAAGCATCTTCTTGCATTATGGGTAAGATAAGATTTGCAAATATGATGTCTGAATACTATTTGAAGCTCTAAAAAAACTTTGCAACCGAAGGAATGTTAGAGGATGCTTGCAGATCGTTGATCACGCAAGATTTTTACAAAACTTATATGTCTCTAGAAAAAAAACACCATTTGATTATTGCTCCCGATGATGGAATCGAACCATTCCAAGAAGCATTACGAGGAGCAAAGAAAACACTTGATATAAAAATGTTTCAGTTTTCAGAACCACGGCTGATGAAAGAGGTCGTTGCAGCACATCATCGTGGAGTGGCTGTGCGTGTCATGCTGAATCCATCAAGGTTCACAGGAGAACATGACAACGATGAAGCTTTCGCTTTTTTTAAAAAGGCTTCTGTCCCTGTCAAAGAAACTAATCCTGCATATCCCATCACCCATGAAAAATCGATGGTGATTGATGATGAGAAGGCTTTTATTATGTCTCTAAATTGGGCGCCAAAATATTTTGGAGAGACTCGTGATTATGCTTTGGTAACCTCCGATTCTAGAGAGGTAGAGGAGGTTAAGGCCTGTTTTGATGCTGATTGGAACCGTCTGGATTTTAAACCTCCTGTTATTTCTAACCTAACGTGGAGTGTCGGTAAATCACGTGAATCGGTCATTCATTTTATTCGTTCTGCTCAAGAGTCACTCTACATTCAACATGAAAAATATGTCGACAGTCCCGTGATTGAGTCCTTATTAGAGGGAAAAGCAAAACGGAATCTCACTATTCATGCAATGGGGCTTCCTGTTCATTCCTTACGAGATTTTTATCGTCTGGAGGGGATTGCAGGATTACGGCTTCTTCATGACCTTGGGATTCATGTGCGTAAACTTCATGGAATGCATTTACATGCTAAGCTGATGATTGCAGATGAAAAAAGAGCATTGTTGAGCTCTTTTAATTTCTATCCTAAATGTTTTAATGAACGGCGTGAATTAGGAGTCTTTTTTGATGATCCCGAGTTAATCCATCAGCTTGTGGAAATTTTCAAAAAAGATTGGGAAAACTCTAAAAAAATAGAGCTTTCAGATGAAAGTATTGAGGCTGATCTCAAGGAAGCAGAAGAAAAGAAAAAAGGGAAGCAGCCCCTGTCTCAAGAAAAAAAGGAAGTATAGCATCTCGTTCGTGGAAAATCTGAAGAGAGTGAAAGATCCGAATAACTCTAGGGAATATTGAAATATTAAAAAAACTTCCCATGGATCCGGAGTCTAATAATAGCTGTAATTCAAGTATACTTGAAAGCGATTTGCAAACAGTCAATGGCGAACGATCTTCTCAGAAAAATGCCGTATCACTTCACCACATTGCCAATGTATTTTTCTTTATAGGTGTTACTAGTTTTGGAGGAGGGGGCACGGCTTATATTCGTCGCATCATTGTCGAAGACAAGAAATGGTTGACTAATGAAGAGTTTTTTACAGGGCTCTCTTTTTGTCAGCTTTTACCAGGGGCTAATGTTGTTGGTATTTCCCTTTACATCGGAAATCATCTTTGTGGTATTGCAGGAGCATTCATTGCAAGTCTGTTTCTCATTTTACCATCCTCATTTATTTTTTTTGGATTAGGATATCTTTATTTTTCAATGGGTGCTCTTCCCTCTGTTGAAGTAATGTTAAAAGGAGCGGGTGCTGTTGCCTGTGGACTGATGGCAAGTATGTTTGTGGAGGCTGCAGAAGAATCATTAAAAAACGTTGTAGATATCCTTATTTTCATCATCACGTTTCTGCTTGTGAGAGTTGGCCATTTTCATGTTCCGATTGCAATTCTTATGGTCGCTCCCGTTGCTCTTTGGTGGTATCGCCCACGTATACCAAAAAAAAAGGAAGAGACCGCTTTAGATATTAAAAACCATCTTGAGAAAAAAAATAATGAATGATACCTACCTTACAATTGCAAAATTATTCTCTGCTCTCTCGCTTTCTGCTTTCGGAGGAGGCAATACTGTTCTTCCAAGCATGCATATGGCTGCTGTTTCTCAGTATCACTGGATGACAGATCAGCAATTTTTAGATCTTTTTAGTATCAGCAAAGCAGCTCCTGGTCCCTCTACTTTAATTGTTGAATTAATTGCCTTAAAGGCTACCGGGTTTCCGCAAGGCTCCCATTTCTTGTTTCTTTCAGCCGTTATAGGTGCCGTCATTTCTATTCTTGCGATGTTTGTCCCGAGTTCTATTTTACTTCTTATCGTTTCTAGTTTTTGGGAAAAAATTCTAGGGAGTCCCTGGCAACTATCTATTGAAAAAGCCCTCATGCCAATGACCACAGGGCTTATTTTGGCCTCAACATGGATTGTGGCTAGGACTGCCATTAGTGGATGGGTGACTGGCATAATAGGGATTATTTCACTCGTGATTATTCTAAAAACAAAAATAAATCCGATACTAATTATGCTCGTAGCAGCCCTGTTAAGCAGAATCCTTTTAAAATAAGTAGAATCTTTATTTAAAAAAAATCTCTCACTGTCCCTTCCATGAGATCTGTGGTTTACTCATCTCTCTTATTGAGAGGAGAGTGCTTCTTGAATTCATCACGAATTTCAGAAAGCAAGAGCTCTGTTTTTGTTGGAGCGGTTGCAAAGGCCGTAACGGCATTTTTTTTAAGCATGTTGATTGTCTTTACCATCGCAAAGATCGAAAAAGCAACAATGATGAATTCAATGCTAACAGTAATAAAATTTCCGTAATTAATGATGGCAATACCAGCTTTCTGGGCTGCTTCTAAGCTCTCGTAATGGCGTCCATCTAGAGGAAGGAAAAAATCTTTAAAACTGATTCCTTTAAGTAGGAGGCCTATAGGTGGCATGATAATATCATTGACCAAGGAGTTGACAATTTTTCCAAAGGCAGCACCAATAATCACACCAATTGCTAGATCGATGACATTTCCACGAGAAATAAACTCTTTAAACTCATTTAGTATACGAGAAGTCATCAAATGTTGATGAGGGATAAGGGTAGAAAATTCAAGAAAAAAGTTTTTAAAAAAAGAGCTTGCACTAATTAGTTTCGTAAGGCACTATTGCCGTCCTTTTCGTCACGTCAAGACGAACATTAACGCAGTTTTATTACGAACATCACGCTTCATGGCTAAAGAAATTGTTGCTAAAATCAAACTTCAGATTCCTGCTGGAGCTGCAAATCCTGCACCTCCCGTTGGTCCCGCGCTAGGCCAGCAAGGGGTAAATATCATGGCTTTCTGCAAGGACTTTAATGCAGCAACACAAAAACAGGCAGGTGATATTTTGCCGGTTGTCATCACTGTCTATAAAGATAAAAGTTTTACCTTCATTACCAAGTCACCACCTGCAGGTATTTTGTTAAAAAAAGCAGCAGGCATTGCTTCAGGCTCCAAAGAACCTAATAAAACAAAAGTTGGCAAATTGACAAAAAGCCAGATAATGGAAATCGTTAAAATAAAAATTGGTGATATGAATGCCAACACTCCCGAAGCTGCGTTTCGTACCCTATGTGGAACTGCTCGCCAGATGGGTATTGAAATCACATCCTAATAAATATCCTCAATAAGCCATCTCTCTTTACCAATCAGAACAACAGCAGGAGATCTCAACATCGTTTGCACTGCATCTATCATGATTAAAAAACATTCCTCTCAAAAAAATAAACAAAGCAAGCGTTATCGTGCAGCTGCAGCTCTTGTCGATTCTGGGAAAAAATACCAGCTTCCTGAAGCATTGACCCTATTAAAGTCAATGCCAGAGACAAAATTTAATCAAACGGTGACTCTTTCTATGCGCTTGGGTGTCGATCCAAGACAGAGTGATCAAATGGTACGTGGCACTTCACCACTTCCGCATGGAAGTGGAAAAAATGTTCGTGTCTTAGTTTTTGCAACAGGTTCTGCAGCATCAGCAGCTCTCGAAGCTGGAGCAGAATATGTCGGCTATGAAGAAATGATTAAGAAGTGCCAAGAAGGCTTTGCTGACTTCGATGTTGCCATTTCAACTCCTGCAGCAATGACGGAAGTCAGAAAATTAGGAAAGGTCCTTGGACCGCGTGGTTTGATGCCAAATCCTAAAACGGGAACCGTGAGCGATGATACTGCACAAGCTGTTCGTGAAGTCAAAGCAGGGCGTATTGAATTTAAGTTAGACAAAAATGGAAATGTAGCCATGCCTGTAGGTAAATTTTCATTTACTAAAGATGAATTATTGGCTAATGCAACAACAGTTATCGAAGCTGTTATTAAAGCACGACCTGCCACAGCAAAAGGATCCTTTGTTGAAACAATCACGTTGGCAGCCACGATGCTCCCCGGCATTAAAGTCGATGCAGCTCCTTTTCTTAAACAAGCACGCTAATATCTTTCATGAGACTCGAAAAATCTACTATTGTTGACGATGTTAAGTTGAAGCTGAATGCTTCACCATTTGTAATTTTATTGGAGTATAGTGGAATGAGTGTTCCTCATTTTTCAGAACTTCGTAGCCGTCTATTAGCAGTAGGCTCTACATGTTCGGTGGTCAAAAATACCTTTCTTCGTAGAGCTCTTAACGATACAGGAATTACTGATCTGGACACCTATCTTACTGGACAAACGGCCATTGTAGCTGGAGAGGAAGATATCTGTGCTGCAGCAAAAGTGTTAAAAACATTTCATGCAGAATTTCAAAAACCGGTTGTTCGTGCTGGCGTTTTGGACAGCGATTTACTTTCTTTTGATCAAATAATGGTACTTGCGTCGCTGCCATCAAAACAAGCGTTGCAATCTCAATTGCTTGGACTTCTTCTGATGCCTGCAACTCAGCTTGTGAGAACACTCAATGAACCGGGAACAAGTCTGGCTCGTCTTCTTTTAGCAAAGGTATCAGAAGGAGCTTCGTAAGATTCCCTCTTTTTAATGACTCGTTAATATTCACAATTTAAACACTTCATCCGCTGCATCAACAGCACAACACTAACTTTCTCCCAACGTCTTAAGCTACGGAGGGTGATACTTCAATAACACGATACTTGTCGGCCTTGCAGCTGCTGGGCTAAAATACTCTGAGGCTTCAGAGTGCGACACTATCACAGTCCATACATATCATGTCAGATAATCAAGCTATCGTAGATCAACTTAGTGAACTTACTGTTCTTCAAATCGCAGAACTCGTAAAAGCCCTTGAAGAAAAATGGGGCGTTAGTGCTGCAGCCCCTGTAGCTGTTGCTGCTGTTGGTGGCGCCGCTGCTGCTGCACCTGTAGAAGAAAAAACATCATTCACCGTGATGTTAACAGAAGTTGGAAGTAATAAAATCGGTGTTATCAAAGAAGTTCGTGCAGCCGTTTCTGGATTAGGTCTTGCAGAAGCCAAAGCCCTTGTTGAAAGTGCTCCGAAAGCAGTTAAAGAAGGTGCAACAAAAGAAGAAGCAGAAGAAATTAAGAAAAAAATCGAAGCTGCCGGCGCTAAAGTGGAGATCAAGTAAATTTCCAAAGATATTTTGGGTTTTCTATCAGCTTGTCTGTGATCTCAATAATACTAGTGGAAAATCTAAGCCACTAAAATGTCCTGTTAGGGAGAGGTTTCCTCTCCTTGACATGTCCATTAGAATAAGAAGCTTGAAACTAAAAACAACAACTAGCGACACATTGATCTATGTCTGAACGCATCTATTTTGGAAAACTTAATGAGGCTATTAATCCCCCTAACTTAATTGAGTTACAAAATAAGTCTTACGAAGAATTTTTTCAAAAAGGTGTTGATCCTTTAAAACGTCGTAATGTAGGTCTTC
>JAIPKF010000092.1 GCA_021733705.1 Chthoniobacterales bacterium | reverse complement strand
TACTGATTCTGCTGCGGCTTGCGAACACCTGATGGATACTGCGTCAGCTTCGAATTGCTCCTCGGGCAGTATGAAACATACAGCCGTCGTCGCAATCCATCACCTTCCTTGTCTGCATCAGGATTCGCGGCGCCTCGCGACGAACCAGTATGAAATATGCGGGTTAAATATAGAAGTATGCTTTTAATCATTGATCATTTTATTCATGAGCAAGGTCTCTTTTATTTGAGAAGTCATCAATAAAAATTTTATATTATTCAAAGTATTATAAAAAAATGAGGTTTTTAACCCGGATATTTCATACTGATCGTGACGAGGAATCTGCGAAGGCTGATGGGGCACCACCGGCGGTCGGGGGACCGCGGGGGAGACTGCCTTTAGGCAGCCCTGAAAGGGCGAGACGAGCGGGAGCGAGCGAGTCAACGCAGACGAGCATTTTGATGCCGGGCTGTATGTGTACATACTGTCCAAATCAAAATGTGAGTCTAACGCAGTATCCATCTGGCTTCCCAGCTTCCGCAGTAGATTAGTATGAAATATGCGGGCTAGTCGATCACTTGGATTGGCACGTAAATAGTCACATGCCTAATCTCCCTGTTTCCGTATAGAATGCTTCCTTTAACAACTAGATCACCTTCAAAATTCAATGTTACATCCCCCTTTGACTTTGGAATCCATATCTCATCGGTATTCTTCCCATATTCAAAAGGTGGATGATCTAAGATCTCCGGATTTATAGTTTCAAGATTGCTGTTGATAAAATGATTTCTTATAGAAGCCCTACCCATGCTATTTGGATCAATATTCGGGTAAACGGCAGAGTAAACAATAAGCTTTAAAGCATTTCTATTTTTAATGAGGACAATTGTCTCTGCAGTTACCTCATACTTATCATAAGGAACATCATGAATATCAATTGTAACCTGATTCATGTCTGTTTCATTAACAATGTCGTTATTACTAATAGTAATAGTTTTAATATCATTGTCAGCTAGCCAGGATATTTCATTCTCATCAGTTGTGGAGACTGAAAAGAGAGATGAATGCAGTGTTTGACTCCCATTTTGATTTGGGGAGTATGTACTAATAGAGCACGGCATCAAAATGTTTGCCTGCGTTGACTCGCTCGCTCCCGCTCGTATCGCACTTTCAGGGCTGCCTAAAGGCAGTCTCCCCCGCAGTCTCCCGACCGCCGGTGGTACCCTATCAGCTTTCGCGGCCTCCTCGTTACGAACAGCATGAAATATCCATATTAAATTTAATTTTTTAAATTTGATATGTATGGTTAGTAGAAAATTTAGTACATCATGTAGGGAAATTTATCGAGATTTTCTCTGCTAGCCTAATATTATCAATAAGTCGCGTTTCACCCATCTTCACGGCGACAAGAAGACGAGCAGGAGTTGTTCCATGTAGGACTTTTGCTAAGGGAATCAACGTTCTTTCATCGACCACTTCTAGATAGTCAATGGTCGCATTGGAAATGGCCTCAAGATCTCTGCGTGTGGAGGCAAGAAGTATGGAAACATCGCTTTCTCCCTCTATAGTACGCGCTCTGGTTTTTTTAAGTGCCGCATAAATTTTGGAAGCCTCGATTCGCTCCAGTGGGGAAAGCCGTGCATTGCGAGAGCTCATTGCAAGTCCATCGCTTTCTCGAACGGTGGGATGAGGGATAATTTCGATGGGAAAATTCAGATCGCGTACAAGACGACGTGCGATAGTAAGCTGTTGCCAATCTTTTTCTCCCAAGAGAACTTGATCAGGGTTCACAATGTTAAAAAGTTTTGTAAGTACAGTGACAACTCCCTTAAAATGTCCAGGGCGTGAGGCTCCGCAGAGACTGAGTGAAAGATCCTTTTCTTCTATCTCGATAGAAGTATCACTGGGATACATCGCTGCGACACTTGGGTGAAAAATAAGATCCGTTCCAGCTTGTTGACACAGTAATTGGTCAGCAGCAAAAGGGCGCGGGTACAACTCCAAATCCTTTGTAACATTGAACTGCTTGGGGTTAAGAAAAATAGAAACTACTACTGTTCCATTTTGAGTAGCCAGCTTGCGAGCATGTCGTATAAGCGTGGCATGCCCTTCATGGAGGGCTCCCATGGTAGGGACAAAAACAAGAGGGCGTAATGCATCTTTGCCTATGCTCTGCATCAGAGAAACCTGTTCAATGACCTTCATTCTCAAATTGGAATAGGAAGAGGCTATCCTTCCTTGTCACCATCTGGCTTCCCGGCCTCCGCAGTAGATTAGCATGAAATATCCGGGTTAATGCCCATCTTTTTTTGCTGCAGTAGAAACCGGTGTTGTTCCAGGAATTTCTTTTTTCACAAGAGGCACTGGTTGTTTCATGAGTAATTCTTGAATTTTTGTTGGGCCACTTGAGTGCCTCGCATAGACGATTGAGATAACAAGTGTGAGTAGAAAAAATAATCCTCCTAGCCATACCGTGAATCGATTTAAAATCGTACTTGTCTGCGTTCCAAAGAGATTATCTGTCATGCTGCTTCCAAAGGCTGCTCCTAGACCTTCGCTCTTGGGACGTTGCATTAAAACAACAATAATCATCAGTAGGGAAACAATAACAAGAGATGTTGTGAGTAAGGGAAGCAAGAACCACATAGTTGGGGATTATCTTCTGAGTTATCCCCTTTTGTAAAGCTGTAAAACAGCATTTCTGGCGGCATGATCTGCTTCTATGATTTCTTCTAGTGTAGGGGTGGGGATACTTGGAAGCTGTTGCATCACAGTAGCAACATAGTTCCAAATAGACGTAAAAGAAATCTTCTCTTCTAAAAAAAGTTCCACTGCCTTTTCATTAGCAGCATTGAGAATGGCCGGCATCGTCCCCCCCTGTGTTCCTGCTTCCCTCGCCAACTGAAGTGCTGGAAAAAGATCATGACGGGGCTTTTCGAAATGAAGGGCCCCAATTTCTGGTAAGTTCAGAGGATTGCATGGGCCTGGAACTCGCCTAGGATAGGTGATAGCAGATTGAATCGGAAGCATCATATCATTCTGGCTCATGTGAGCTAAGAGAGAGCCATCGATAAATTCTACCATCGAATGAATGATGCTTTCTGGATGAATCACCACATCGATTTTTTCCATTGGAAAACCAAAGAGATGGTGTGCTTCGATCATTTCAAGGCCTTTGTTAAATAGGGTTGCCGAATCGATCGTGATTTTTGATCCCATACTCCACGTTGGATGACGAAGGGCCATTGAAGGAGTCACGTGAGCTAGCTCAGATGCCTCAATGTTGCGGAATGGACCACCAGAACAAGTAAGAATAAGACGACGAACAGTAGTAGGGTCTCGACCTTCCAGACATTGGAAAAGAGCGTTATGCTCACTATCAATTGGAAGAACCTGGCGTTCATACTTTCGAGCAGTAGTCATCACTTCTTGGCCAGCCATGACTAAAATTTCTTTGCTCGCTATGGCAAGATTCTTTCCTGCTCTTAATGCAGCCAGCGCAGGTTTCAAGCCAGCGGTGCCAACGATCGCAATTACAATGAGTTCGGCTTCTGGTAAGGTTGCAAGCCTGAGCAATCCCTCCTCACCCTCAACAACTAAAGGGGCAGGGGAACTAGATGTGAGTTCTTTTAATAACTGCTCAGCATGTGATTTATCTTTTGTAGAAACCGTCGATGGTTTGAATTCTTTAGCGAGTTCTGCAAGACGCTTAAGATTGTTGTAGCCAGAAATACCAACGATCTTCATTTGATCAGGAAGTGCTCGGGCTACTTTAGCAGCACTTTCTCCAATAGAGCCGGTGGCTCCTAACACAACAACACGGCGAGGAGAAAACATTTAATGGGAAAAAAGTTGAGATAGTTCAGTTTTTTTACTCCATCCTTAATCCTCTAACATCTACTAAAAATGAGCCCTTGCAATATAAAGTAAAAAATGGGAGCAGTAAAAAGAATGCTATCGATTAAATCGAGTCCTCCGCCGATTCCAGGCAAAGTGTTGCTGGAGTCTTTTGTTTGTAGCGTGCGCTTCAAGAGTGATTCTGCTAAATCTCCAGCAATAGCGGTGATACCAAGAATTATAGAAATCATGACAACACTCAGGGGATGCAAGAGGGGTAATTGTTTCTGAAAAAAGATAAAAAAGAGCCATCCGCTTAGTAAACCGAAAAAGAGAGCTCCGATACATCCTTCTTGTGTTTTCGTAGAGCTAACATGAGCAAAAAAGGGATGCCTCCCAAACAAACTTCCGCAAACAAAAGCACCGACATCTGTGAATTTTGTAACGACTAAAAGAAAAAGAACGTAATATTGACCAGTGAGTATTCCATCAGTACCACGTGGAGTAAGATAGATGATTTTAGAAACAAAAGAAAAAAGCCACGGAATATAAATAATTCCAAGAAGAGTGAAGGTGATAGCATCTGCAGCTTGACGCTCCAGTTTCAAAGAAAAGAGAGTTTTGGTAAAAAGGGTGAGTACTAGAAGTGCTAAAAGCAGTCCTTCAAAAATAAAAATAGCACCTCCTTCATTTCGCAATGGCCCTCCAAAATGAGGATCCCTAAGTAGCCAAAAATTTCCCAAAAGAAGAATGATGCCTGCAAAATAACCAAGGCGCCAGTGACGGGGAATCAAGGCAACCTTTAAAAGCCAAAAATATTCCCAGAGTGATCCAAGTGCAGCTGCTGCAATGAGAAGAGAATAGCCATTTTCCGATTGCATTACAACCGTAACAATAATCAGCATCCAAAGCGTAAGCGTGCTGAGTAATCGAGGAATTAAGGATGTAGGAAGGGGCTTCATGAAGCTAGGGATTCTAGCTTGAGTTTCTATCAAAGGAAATCAATTTTGATAGAAAGAAAAATGATTGATAGGTGCGCCGCACTCTAATTTCTTATAAAAAGTCACATTGACAAGCTTCTCTCTTTTTGGTAGCTCCAATGTCTTCTCAATTACCAAAGAGTTGTTAGTGATGCTTGCTTTCAGCTTTCAATCCTTTAGGATTTGAAATCTATAACACCCCATTCCAAAAAATATCCTATGGCCAAAACTGAAGAAAATATTGCTACTGCCGTTCTTAAACATTCTGGGCTCAGTGAAAAAGCTGTTGCAGCACGTGCCAAAAATCTTGATCTAGCAATTCAGCAAATAGCTAAAGATTATGGAGATGGTGCTATCATGAGACTTGGAGCAGAGGGATCTAAGGGAATTTCTGTGATACCTACTGGCAATCTTCTTATCGATCGGGCTCTTGGGGTCGGTGGTTTCCCTCGGGGACGGATTGTTGAAATTTATGGACCTGAGTCTTCAGGAAAAACAACACTCACATTGAGTGTGATTGCTCAGGCTCAGAAAAGTGGAGGTCTTGCTGCTTTCATTGATGTGGAGCATGCTTTGGATCCCGCTTACTCACGTAAACTTGGAGTGAATTTAGAAGATCTTCTCGTCTCTCAGCCAAGTTCTGGTGAAGAAGCACTGCGTATTTGTGAAACCCTTGTGCGTTCCAATGCACTCGATGTTGTTGTTCTTGACTCAGTGGCTGCTTTGGTAACCAAGACAGAGCTCGAGGGAGAGATTGGGGACTCTGTGGTAGGAGCCCAAGCCAGACTGATGAGTGCCGCCATGAGAAAGCTTACCGCCTTCATCTCTAAGGCTGATACATGTGTTATTTTTACGAATCAAATTCGTGAGAAAATTGGGGTAATGTTTGGCAACCCAGAAACAACCCCTGGCGGTAAGGCCTTGAAATTTTATTCAAGCGTACGAATCGATATTCGCCGTATTGGAGCCATTAAAACAACCGACGGCACAGTAACTGGAAACCGGACACGTGTCAAAGTGGTCAAAAACAAAGTAGCTCCTCCTTTTACAGAAGCTGAGTTCGACATTATGTATAATGAAGGTATTTCCAATACTGGCTCATTACTCGATCTTGCTCTTGAAAAAAATATTATTGAGAAGAGAGGCTCCTGGATGAGTTACAAAGGGAATCAACTTGCTCAAGGTCGTGACGCTGCAAAAGAAGCTCTTAAAAATGATGCAGCGTTGTATGCAGAGATCGAAGCAGCTGTAAAAGTGAGCTTAGAAGAAGAGAAAAATAAATAAAGGCAATGAAGTGACCCTGCACAAGCGTGGCACTAGCCCGGATATTTCATACCGATCACCTGCGAAGACCGGGAAGCCAAGATGGATGCTGCGTTGATCTCGAAGTCTTCCTCGGGCAGTGTGTACACGCGCATATGTCGTCAAAATACGTGTCTGCGTTGACTCGCTC
>JAIPKF010000091.1 GCA_021733705.1 Chthoniobacterales bacterium | reverse complement strand
ATTACCCATTACCCATTACCCATTACCCATTACCCATTACCCATTACCCATTACCCATTACCCATTACCCATTACCCATTACCCATTACCCATTACCCATTACCCATTACCCATTACCCTTTACCCTTTACCCATTACCCTTTACGCTTTACTTCTTTCCCTTTATCCTTCGCCTCTGTTAATCTCATGTCCTTGTCTCCTTCTAACCCTATTCGTAAAGTTGGTCTCACCACGTGCGTTTTTCTTGTTGCTGCAACAATGGTTGGCAATGGCATTTATACGAGTCTTGGGATGCAACTCCTATCCATCTCAAGTAGCTTTACTGTTCTTATACTGTGGGCATTGGGTGGCCTTGTAGCGCTTTGTGGAGCTTTATCGTATGCAGAACTATCTGCACAAATGCCTCATTCTGGTGGGGAGTATTATTATTTTACAAAAATCTATCATCCGGCCATTGGAACAACAGCAGGAATTATTACTCAGATAGCCGGGTGTGTGGGACCCATTGCCCTGGCAAGCATGGCTTTTGGCACCTATTTCCAAGCTATGTTTCCCCTCATTTCTCCGATGGTTTCTTCAATATTACTGGTAACCGTAGTGACAGGTGTACATCTCATTGATTTAGGGGTTAGTGCTACTTTCCAAGATGTTACCACTGGATTAAAATTCTTACTCATTGCCTTCATTTGCTACTTGGGTTTCCGCTATGCATCCGTCTCTTTTAAGACACTACTTCCAACCTCATTAGCGATCCATGAATTGTTTCAGCCAACTTCGGGAGTGACCTTGCTTTTTTGTTACTATTCCTACTCCGGGTGGAATGCTTCCACTTACATTGCTGACGATGTTAACACCTCCCAACGCACCGTGGGGCGCTCGCTTATTATTGGGGCACTTTTTGTAGTGGTTGTTTACTTACTTGTTAATGCCATCTTTCTCATCTCTGCTCCTATGAGAGAATTACGTGGTGTTCTAGATGTTGCGCGCGTTGTTGCAACACATCTTTTAGGTCAACAGGGAGGCCGCATCATGTCGGGCCTCATTGCCCTCGGTCTTATTGCAAGTATCAGCGCAATGACCTGGACAGGCCCACGAATCATGCAAACAATGGGAAAACATCTTCTAGCATTGCGTTGGTTCGGCCACACCTCTTCGAACAATATACCACTTCGAGCTACTCTTTTTCAGTTTGCTTTGGTAATTGCACTACTCCTGACCTCTTCTTTTAAAACTATTTTGGTAAGCACCCAGTTTGCATTGATTCTGTGCGAACTCTTAGGTGTTTTAAGCGTTATCGTCTTGAGAAAGCGTGCTTTTTCTCAATCCTTCCGTCATGGGAATGAGAGCTCTTTGCAGCTACCTCCTAAGATCAATGAGGAAGAAAAGCAGCATGAACAATTGAATAATGTAGCTTCCCATAATATTACACATCCTCACGAAACAATCTTTCGATCGCCTCTCTATCCACTCCCTCAACTATTTTTTGCAACTGTAAGCGTCATGGCACTTCTTTACACCCTCTGGACGAATTCATTTGAAGCTTTTCTTGGAATTGTGTTAATTCTCAGTGCCCTAGCTAGTTATCCAATTCTCAATCAAAAGCAAAAACCGTTGAGTTAGCCACTATAAAACTTATGAATAAAAAATCACTATCTGTCTTTGGGCTTGTTATGATGAATATCATTGCAATCGATAGCATTCGATCATTACCGATGTGTGCTGAGTATGGTTTCTCTATTGTCTTTTACTTTGCAGCGGCAGCGTTGCTTTTTTTTATTCCCACAGCACTTGTTTCTGCAGAGCTAGCAACAGGATGGCCAGAAGAAGGTGGAGTCTATCTTTGGTCTCGTGAGGCTTTTGGTAAGAAATTTGGATTCATGACCATATGGATGCAGTGGTTTTATAACCTCTGTTGGTATCCCACGATTATGTCCTTTATTGCAGCAACGCTGGCCTACTGCATTAATCCAGATTTAGTAAATAATAAATTCTACATCCTTCCAGTCGTTTTTATTTTTTTCTGGGGAGCCACAATTATAAATTTTTTTGGAATGAAAGCATCTAGTGTTTTAAGCTCAGTAACTGCCATTATTGGAGTGCTGATTCCTATGATTTTCATTATTCTTCTTGGGGTCGTTTGGATGTGTTTGGGAAAGCCTATTAACATTCAATTTAATTGGCACAGTTTTTTTCCTGACTTGAGTAGCATCGATAATATGGTCTTGTTAACAGCTGTTCTTTACAGCTTAGTCGGCATTGAAATGTCTTCTGTTCATGTCGGCGAGGTGACCAACCCTCAGAAAAACTATCCTAAAGCTATTTTTTGGTCAGCACTCATCATTTTAAGTTCCCTCATTTTTTCTTCCTTAGCCGTTGCTTTAGTTATTCCCCAAAAACAACTCAATATTGTTTCTGGCTTAATGCAGGCTTTTGAAGTTTTCTTTATCTCATTTCATATGAGTTGGTTTATGCCCGTTTTGGCTCTTTTAATTGTGTTGAGCTCCATTGGAGGTGTTAATGCATGGATTTTAGGACCTAGCAAGAGTCTATTGATAGCCTGCCATGACGAATGCTTGCCACAAAAACTGGGATATAAAAATAAACATGGAGTCCCTGTGACTATTCTTGTTGTTCAAGGATGTATTTTTACTGTATTGTGTTCAGTTTTCTTGTTCATGCCAACCGTCACTAGTGGATTTTGGGTTTTAACCAACATTACTTCTATATTAGCTTTGCTTGTCTATGTAGCAATGTTCGCCTCTGCGATAAAACTTCGCTACAAATATCCAGAAGTGAAGCGTGCATTTGTCATTCCAGGCGGGAAAATGGGACTCTGGACCGTCTGCGGAATCGGATCTTTGAGTTGTATTTTCACGATTGGTATCGGTTTTTTACCACCAAGTCAGATCGCAGTGGGCAGCCTCAAAACATATGAACTCACAATGATTATAGGTGTTCTTTCTAGCTCAGCATTACCATTTATTATTTATGAAATCCATGAGCAGTGGAAGAAAACGAGATCAAAAGTAGCTTTGTAACGATTGATTTGAATTCTGGAGTTATATCTAAAATTAAAAAAGACACAAAAAATAGAATTTATACTGAATGGAGATAGCATTAAAAAAGACACAACATAAAGCAGCTTTGTGCATTATTGCTGTCATCATGTGGGAATTTTTTAGCTTTTATGGATTAAAGGCTATTCTCGTCCTCTATTTTACCAGTCAGCTTCATTTTTCTGACTCGGCAGCCTATCAACTATTTGGAAGTTTTATCTCACTTGTTTTTATTACTCCCATTTTAGGGGGGTGGTTGGCAGATCGTTATTGTGGGTATCGCTATGCTACTGCTACGGGTTCTGTTTTGATCATTTTAGGACACCTTATGCTCACCGCTTTTGGACAGAATGTCTTTATTGGCCTATCGCTGCTAACGATGGGAATCGGCTTTTTCAAAAGCAATGCCGTTTGCTTGATTAGTACTTGTTATTACCATGATCCAGTAGGTGCTACTGCAGCTTTTTCATGGTACTACGTTGCTGGCAATATTGGCTCAATGCTAGCAGGAATGATTTGTCCCTACTTAGTCGAAAATGTCAGTTGGGATATGGGATTTATTGTAGCTGCTTTTGGGATGATGCTAGGATTTTTAATTTTTCTCGCATCCAAGCGCTATTTTAAATGGGAGCAACAAACAAAAAAAACAGAAGCATGGGAGCATCTCTCACTTACTAAAAAAGCCCTACTAACAGGAAGTATTCTAATCACTTCCTTTCTCTTCTTTTATGAGATATTACTTCACGACTGGGTAGCTTATTTGCTGATGCTGGTTGTTATTATGGCTCTTACTATCTTCACAAAAATTTATCGTGGTACGACTCCTGCTCACAAAAAAGGCCTCATTATGATGGCTGTACTCACTGTTTTCGTAACATCTTTTTGGGTCTTTAGTAATCAAGTTTCCAGTTCTTATCCGCTTTTTATTTTCCGCTATGTGAATCGGACTATCATGGGGTGGACTATACCTACTGGAATGTTTCAATCCCTCAATGCTGCAAGCATATTAATCGCGGGAGCCGTGATGGCATTTTTATGGCGCTGGATGGGACGTCATCATATCCGTCCTCAAACAGATACCAAAGTAAGTATCGCCTTAATATTACTAGTGCTTGGTTTTGGAGCCATGACCTATGCATCAAGACTCGCTAGTGAGCATGCTCCAATTTCTATGTTCCTTCCTATCCTCAGTATTGTAATGCTTGGAGTGGCAGAACTTTTTACCGAACCAGTAATGCTAGCTTCTTGGGGTGATATTGCCCCACACAATAGTGAAGGCCGTTTGGTAGCAATCTATTTTCTATTTATTGGAGCTATTGGAAATTATTTATCAATTTGGATTTCAAAACTTACTGTTGACCCCGTGACGAGTAAAGCAACCGCTTTTACCTATCATACAGCCTACTCCCAGGTAACTCGTATTGCCCTTGCTCTACTTGGATTATTACTTGCACGCATAGTATGGAGAAAATTAACCCACATATTTCATACTGGTTCGTCATGAAGCGCCGTGAATCCCGATGCAGACACCACCGGCGGTCGGGAGACCGCGGTGGAGACTGCCTTTAGCCCGCATATTTCATACTGATTCGTCGCGAGGCGCTGCGAATCCTGATGCAGACAAGGAAGATGATGTATTGCGACGATGGCTGTAAGTTTCATACTGCCCGAGGAGCAATTCGAAGCTGACTCAGTATCCATCAGCCTTCGCAGCCTCCTCGTCACGATCAGTATGAAATATCCGGGTTAAAGGAAAAAAATTCTTCTTCCCGATTCTTCTCTATCCTCTTATTATCAATAATTCTCTTTATTTTAATCATCTATGAATATGAATAGTAACAATTCTCCTCGCATCATTCGTGCTTCACGAGGCTCCAAACTTTCAGCAAAAAGCTGGTTAACAGAAGCACCTTTGAGAATGCTCATGAATAATCTCGATCCTGAGGTTGCAGAACGACCCGAGGATCTAGTTGTCTATGGAGGTATTGGCAGAGCGGCCCGAAATTGGGAATGTTTTGATCGTATTGTCGAAACACTTCAAAAATTAGAGGAAGATGAGACTCTTTTAATTCAATCAGGAAAACCTGTTGGCGTTTTTAAAACACATTCTGATGCACCACGAGTGCTCCTCGCTAATTCTAACCTCGTCCCACATTGGGCTACGTGGGAGCATTTTCACAAATTAGATAAACTGGGCCTCATGATGTATGGCCAAATGACTGCTGGTTCTTGGATATACATTGGAACTCAAGGGATCATCCAAGGAACCTATGAGACCTTTGTTGAAGCAGGAAAAAAACATTATGGAGGAGATTTGTCAGGCAAATGGATTCTTACTTCTGGGCTTGGCGGAATGGGTGGTGCTCAACCACTTGCTGGAACTATGGCAGGGGCCTCTGTTCTTGCTGTAGAATGTGATCCGGCACATATTGAAAAACGATTATCAAAAGGATTTGTTGATCGCTCTGTCACAGATCTAAGTGAAGCTCTTTCCATTATTGAAAAGTCGTGCCAAGAAAAAAAACCAATTTCTGTAGCGTTGCTCGGAAATGCTGCCGAAGTATTTCCAGAGTTGTTAAAGCGTGGTGTCAAACCAAGCATGGTAACAGATCAAACAAGTGCTCATGATCCATTAAATGGATATTTACCTCTAGGTTGGACTCTGGAGCAAGCTGAGGAATGCCGTGTTTCAGACCCTGCAAAAATAATTTCAGCAGCCAAAAAATCGATGGCACAGCATGTAGAAGCAATGCTTGCTTTCTATCATCAGGGGATTCCTACCTTTGACTATGGAAATAACATTCGAGAAGTTGCCCTTCATGAAGGGGTTAAAAATGCATTTGATTATCCTGGCTTTGTTCCTGCTTACATCAGGCCTCTCTTCTGCGAGGGGATAGGTCCATTTCGCTGGGTGGCTCTCTCAGGAGATCCTGAGGATATATATAAAACAGATGCTAAAGTTAAAGAACTCATTCCTGATGATCCTCACCTCCATCATTGGCTTGATATGGCTCGTGAACGAATTCAATTTCAGGGATTACCAGCTCGTATTTGTTGGGTAGGAGTTAAGGATCGTGCACGTCTGGGAGTCGCTTTTAACAAAATGGTCGCATCTGGTGAGCTTCAAGCACCGATTGTCATAGGACGCGATCATTTGGATTCTGGCTCCGTAGCAAGCCCCAATCGTGAAACAGAAAGCATGCTCGATGGTTCTGATGCCGTT
>JAIPKF010000090.1 GCA_021733705.1 Chthoniobacterales bacterium | reverse complement strand
CAACTCGGTGTAAACGAGCCGCTCTACCCCTGAGCTAACTGCCCCTCATAAATTTTTTTTTGTCTGAGATGATGATAAGTCATCCAAAATAAAAAGTGGGGATAACCATTAAGTTCTTTGGCGAAAGAGGCAAGCTTTTTTTTGTTAATTTGAACAAAGTTGGATCCATGGTGTCTAAAAAACATGGGATCTCCTATTTTACCCAAGAAAGTTACTATTTTCTTAACTCGGATATTTCATGCTGATCGTAACGAGGGGGCCGCGAAGGTTGATGAATCAGCGTTACTCTCAACGTTGGACGTTATCAAAAAAAGCCATATTAACAAAAATGCCGATGGATTACGTGGCATGGCCTGTTTTAGTGTCGTGGTGCACCATTTTATAGCAGCTTTTTTACCTTTTCTGCTTCATAAAAATTACCCGACGATCTTTATGGCTTCGGATCATTCTTCCGTTTTTCTAAAGCTCTGTACATCGCCGATGATCACCTTGTTCTTCAGTGGACAATTTGCGGTAGTAATTTTTTTTGTGCTCTCTGGTTATGTTTTAGCTGCTCCCTATTACATATCTGATAATGCCTCTTTAATACTTCAAAGGCGATTGTTAGGTCGTTTTCTGCGACTCAACATACCAGTCGCTGTGTCGATTTTGCTTTCTATGCTGCTTTATAGTTGTCGTAAATATTATAATTTTCCAGCTTCCTTAATATCCGGTTCTCAGTGGCTCGCTCACTACTTTCCTACGGGCCTCTCCTACTTTACTGGGCTAGAAGATATGGCTTGGAAATCCGTTGTATCAGGAGATGCTACTTTTAATACCACTTTGTGGACCTTGAAAATAGAATTTATAGGGTCCATTCTCTTGCTTCTTTTTTATCTTCTCAAACCAAGAGAGAAATCATTCATTACATGGCTGTTCCTTTTTTATTTTATATTCGAAAACTATGGAAAAGATTCACTTTTCCTCCTTGTAATCATGATGGGTTCTCTTTTGCATGCCTTTACTATTCCGAAAAAATGGGTCCCCTTCGTTATTCTTATTGCACTCTATTTTGGGGCTTTTCAATTTGAAAATAGATATTATGACTTTCTTCCGCTTGTGGGAGTATTTAAGAAAAAAGATTTCTATACGACCATTGGAGCCATTTTATTAGTTGCTCCTATTGTTCAAGGATATGGCAAAAAATTCTTTCAGAATCGCATTCTTCAATTTTTAGGAAAAATTTCCTACTCGCTCTATTTACTCCATTTTCTCATCCTCTGCTCTCTCTCGTGTGTCTTCTATCTTTTTTTACCCCATACCTTTCTATCGCTTTTACTAAATTTTTTCCTCTACTCCCTCATCTCCGTGTTGGTTTCAGTTGTTTTTTATAAGTATGTTGATAAGCCCGCGATCACCATTTCTCATCACTTTTCAAACTTTCTTTTAAATTTAAAAACTTAAAAAAGTCTTTTCAAAAACAAGCTCTCGTGGGAGCGTATTTTGCTGCTTCAAAAACCACTAAAAGCCATGAATCCACTTGTCACCTTTAATGTCATTCCAAAGCTTCCGTCGTCCCTAGAACCTCTTCGAGAACTTTCTTATAACATGTGGTGGAGCTGGGAGCCAACAGCTCGGCGTCTTTTTCGTGATCTGGATGTTCCTTTGTGGGAGGAGACCAATCATAACCCGGTGCGAATGCTTCAGCTCTGCCGTCAGTCCCGACTCATTGAGGTCAGCCAAGATGAGCGTTATTTAAAAGAGTTAAAACAGGTTATTACTGCTTTTCATAATTACCTTTCTCGTAAAGATACCTATGCCTCTACTAGATCAAATCCTTCAATAGCTTATTTTTCGGCTGAGTACGGCTTACATGAATCCTTTCCAAACTATTCTGGAGGTCTTGGGATTCTCTCTGGAGATCATTGTAAATCGGCTTCAGATCTTGGATTAGATTTTACAGCAGTAGGGCTTCTTTATCGTGACGGTTATTTCAAGCAGCAGATCAATAGCCATGGATGTCAAGAGGCTAAGGAGTTGAATCAAGTTTTTCACTATCTCCCCATCACGGAAGTTAAAATCAATAATGAACTATTAAAGATAAGCGTTCCTTTGCCGGGACGTACTGTTATTGCCCGTGTATGGCAGATTGCACTTGGTCGTATTAAAATATATCTTCTAGATACAACAATTCCTGAAAACGGACCGGCAGATCAACATATTTCGGCAACCCTCTACGGAGGAAACAATGAACTTCGTACTCAGCAAGAAATTGTGTTTGGTATGGGTGGGGTGAAGCTCCTTAAGGCCCTTGGGATTTACCCAAAAGTCTATCATATGAATGAGGGGCACTCTGCTTTTCTATCTTTAGAGAGAATTCGAGACTTAGTTCGTAATAAAGAAAATGAGATCGATTTCTCTTCAGCATTTCAAGTAGTGGCTGCTTCTAATATCTTCACGACTCACACTCCTGTTCCCGCAGGAAATGATGCCTTTAGTGAAGAGCTCATGAGGGCCTACTTTGGACATTACCCAGAAGAAGTTGGTATTTCGTGGCATCAATTTATGCACTTAGGAGAGATGGAAACAGATCCTAAGGCACTCTTTAGCATGACCGTGCTAGCACTTAAAACAAGTCGGTTTGCCAATGGTGTTAGTAAATTGCATGGCGCTGTGAGTCGTGGTTTGTGGCAAGATCTTTGGAAAGGTATCCCGGTTAATGAAGTTCCCATTACTAGTATCACCAATGGCGTACATGCCAAGACTTGGGCTGCTGGAGAGTTCCACGAGCTCTATGAAAAATATCTTGGAAAAAATTGGGAAGATCGACAAAGCGATATGGAGTTTTGGCGAGGTGTCATCGATATTCCGGATGTTGTTTTATGGGATCTTCATCAAGTGCTCAAGCTACGTACCATTGAATTTGTGAGAGAGCGTCTCCGAGCTCAGCGGATTCGCAATGGAGAACCTCCTGACACCATTCGAGAAATAAGTCATATTCTCAATGGAGATGTCTTAACAATTGGCTTTGCACGCCGCTTTGCAACTTATAAAAGAGGGGCTCTTCTCTTTAGTGATCCTGAGCGGTTACAACGTTTGGTGACTCATAAGGAGCATCCTGTGCAATTTATTTTTGCTGGAAAGGCTCATCCTGCTGATGAAGAGGGAAAAAAAATTATTCAAGAGGTTTACAACCATTCTCGTGACCCTCTTTTTGAAAATCGTATTATCTTTGTCGAGGATTATGATATCAATGTTGGGCGCCGACTCTATCAAGGATGTGATCTTTGGCTCAACAATCCTTTGCGCCCTTATGAGGCAAGTGGCACAAGTGGAATGAAGCTCCCTCTTAATGGTGGTATTAATCTCAGTGTTTTAGATGGTTGGTGGTTAGAGAGCTATAATGGAAAAAATGGCTGGGCTATCGGAAGTAATATTCTTGATGGAACAGATGAAGAACAGAGCGAAGGGGATATTATAAGTCTCTTCAGTTTGCTGGAAAATCAGATTGTCCCACTTTATTATGCAAAGCCCGATGGAAGATTGCCAGTTGCATGGATTCAATCGATGCGTGAGTCGATGCGCACGGTGGTTCCTCTCTTCAATACCCATCGTATGGTTCAAGAGTATAATTCGTCACTTTATGAGCCAGCGGCGCATGGTTATGCTTTAATGGAACAGGATCATTTTAAGGCTGCTCATGAGCTAAGCCATTGGAAAAATAAAATGACCTCGCTTTGGTCTCATATTAAAGTCATTGATTATGGAATTGCTCATCAGGAAAATCATCATGACTTCTTTGTCGGTGAAAATGTTGTGATCCATGCCTTAGTTCATTTAGGCTCTATTCGTCCAGCTGATGTGCAGGTGCAAATCTATTTTGGCTCCCTTGAAAAAAATAAAGTGGTGATTCCTCATCTTCAAGAAATGATGGTTGAGGAAATAGTATCTGATGGAGTTTTTCGCTACGCTGCAACAATCCTTGCTGATGAGAGCGGCACTTATGGTTTGAACGTACGTGTTATTCCTAACCACCCCTATTTGCTACAGGCTCATGAATTAAAGCTCATTAGTTGGGCTTGCCCGAATCTTTCCCACTAAATCTACTACGGAGGCTGGGAAGTTTATGTGAATGCTGCGTTGAGCTCGAAGTCCTCCTCAGGCAGTATGTACACACACAGCCGTCGTCAGACTTCATCGCCCGCCTTGTACTAATAAGCTTTGCACGGCACCTCATGACGATTCAGTATGAAATATCCGGGTTAACCCGGATATTTCATACTAATCTACTGCGGAGGCCGGGGAGCCAGATGGATGCTGCGTTAGACTCACATTTTGATTTGGGCAGTATGTACACATACAGCCCGGCATCAAATTGCTCCGCTGCCTTACCCCATCCGCCTTCGCAACCTCCTCGTCACGATCAGTATGAAATATCCGGGTTAACTCACAGGTTTTGACTATATTAAAGGACGGGAGTGATTTTTTTCAAAATCACTCCCGTTATGGTGCGTTAAGCGATAAGCCGGATTCTGTCAGATGAAGTAAACTTCATTTGGACGATCATTTCTCTCACTGATTTTCATCAGTGCTCCTTTTAGAAGGAGTGCGACATACCCGGAGTCCCGTCTTACCAAGGTAAGACTTCCAAGCCGGCGACCTGTTCTCCTGTTCTGTCTTGCACCACATAGGGTTTTTCATGCCCTGAAGTTTACACCGCAGGCGGTGGGCTCTTACCCCACCTTTTCACCCTTACCAAAGAGTTACCTCTCTGGCGGTTTGTTTTCTGTGACACTTTCCGTGAGCGATCGTTTTTACTATCACTCCCCATCTATTCTAGATGGTATGCTGCCGTAGGGTGTCCGGACTTTCCTCTAAGAAATAAATTTCCCAGCGATCGTCTGCTAACGCACCCTTATCCTTACTTAACAATTAGCTAAGCATCAAGCATAACCTTCAGGCCATCGTAAGCAAGAAACATGCCTGCTGGTAGGGAGGCTTCTTTTTTTGCATGGCAAACATCATGACAAAAATGAGTGAAATAGGTTTGTGATGCCCTGATTTTTTGAGCAGCTTCAATAGCACCTGCAAAATTTAAATGAGTCGGATGAAATTTATCTCTGAGTGCATCTAGAACGAGGATCTCACTCCCTACAGCTGCAGTGATAGCCTCAGGGTTGACTTCTTGGCAGTCTGTGTAGTAGGCAAGGAGCCTCTTTTGATTTCTACTAAAGACAAATCCTTGTGTCGTCATTGCACCATGAGCAAGGGGAATGGGAGTAATTTCCAGATCTCCTAGGGTGAATACTCCGTTAAGAGAATGAGCAGAGATACGTAGGTAATTTTTCCAAGGTTTAGGTTCATCAAAGACGAAACGAAAAGCATCCTTAATTTTACTCATCGTATCAGGAGTCGCATAAATAGGGAGCTCTGAGTCGCGAAGTTCACTAAAACGTCGTAGATCATCAAAACCCATAATGTGATCAGTATGAGGGTGGGTGAACAAAACAGCATCTACATTGTGAATTCCCTCGCGGAGGCATTGAAAGCGCAAGTCAGGTGTTGTATCAATGAGAATAGTCTTATTTTGAGTGCTGACTAAGACTGAGGTCCTAGTTCGTTGATCCCGTGGGTCTCTTGATGTGCAAACGTCGCATGAACATCCGATCATGGGAACTCCTTGGGAAGTTCCAGTACCAAGGAAAGTGAGGGTTAGGGAAGTCATAAAGAGTTAAGAGTAGTAGGTAACTTGTTTTTTGACAATGGGGCTAGCCCCATTTGATGCTCGAACTAATCGCGCTTTACGCTTTACTATCGACTCTTTACTTTTTCATTATTAACAACTGCTTGAATAAACTGCTTGAATAGAAATTCAAATCTCTTTCAAGGAATTAGTTTTCTAAAAATAACTCGATGCTTCGTTCTCTAAAAATTCGCAATCTAGCCCTTGTTGAAGAACTCTCGTGGGATTTGCCCTCTGGCTTAGTTGCTGTTACTGGAGAGACTGGAGCTGGCAAATCAATTATTTTAGGAGCTCTTAAGTTTTTAATCGGAGAGCGTGCCGATCGAGGTCTCGTGCGTCATGGTGCCTCCTCTGCAACGTTGGAAGCACTTTTTCATTTTCAAGATCCTCAGGAACTCAATCATTTTTTGGAGGAGAGGGGAGTCGATCCCTGTCATGATGGGGACCTTGTATTACGACGCAGTATCACTATAGAATCGAGTGGACGTCAGTCTATTAATGGTTCCCCATGTAATCTTGCTTTGCTACGTGATCTTGGAAAACGTTTGCTCGATCTTCATGGCC
>JAIPKF010000089.1 GCA_021733705.1 Chthoniobacterales bacterium | reverse complement strand
ATGCCTCGAGTAGCGAGCAGCAGAGCAACTTCTTGAGCTATGGCACAAAAATTTCCCAATCCGAAAAGAGCTATATCTTTTCCCTCAAGGAGTACCTCAGCATGGCCAATTGAGAGAAGCTGAGGAGTTTTTTTAGGAATAGCTCCAGTGCCTGCACCTCGTGGATAACGAATAGCCATTAATCCTTTTTTGACTTGGGACATTGTCCAAAGCATATCAACAAATTCCTCCTCATCTTTGGGCTGCATTTGGATTACATTGGGTATGGAGCGTAGATAAGCAATATCGAAAAGACCATGGTGGGTTGGACCATCATCCCCAGAGAGTCCAGCCCGATCCATGCAGAGATTAACATGAAGGTTTTGTAGGGCAATATCGTGAACAAGCATGTCAAAAGCCCGCTGCATAAATGTGGAATAGATCGCGAGGAAAGGTTTCATTCCTTGCGTCGCCATCCCTGCAGCAAAAAGAGCAGCATGACCTTCAGCAATACCAACATCATAAAATCGATTGGGATGCCGCTTTGAAAAATGTATTAAACCTGTTCCATCAGGCATCGCTGCCGTGATGGCTATAAGAGATGGATCGTGATCGGCAAACGTGGCCAATGTTTTTCCAAGGATTTCGGAGTAGGTAGGGGTTGCTACAATATCTGTCTCTCCGGTCTCAGGTTGATATTTTCCAAGCCCATGAAACTTATCAGGCTTAGCAATGGCAGGAGCATAGCCTTTTCCTTTTTCTGTTAAAATGTGGAGAATAACCGGTTCTTGCTGTGTTTTAAGAAATTCAAAGGTGCGAATGAGTAGTGGAATATTGTGGCCATCAATAGGGCCATAGTATCGAAAACCTAGGTTTTCAAAAATGACACTAGGCAAAAGGATTTGTTTAAAACTAGTCTCAATTTTGTGAGCAAGATGACGTGCTCTTTTACCACCAATCCATTCTACAAATTTAGCAGCCTGTTCGTGAAGATGGGCATAAGCAGGACTCGTAGTGATACGATTAAAATGTTGAGCAATTGCACCGGTGTTTTTAGCAATCGACCATTTGTTGTCATTTAAGACAACGATAAAGCGTTGTGTGGTTGCAGCTACATTATTCAATGCTTCAAAACTGGAGCCACAGGTAAAAGCAGCATCACCAGCCACCACCACCACATGCTCTTTTCCATGATGGAGATCACGTGCAGCTGCCATTCCAAGAGCTGCTGAAAGGGCAGTTCCTGCATGTCCCGCGCCATAACAATCATGCTCACTTTCACTTCGTAATAAAAATCCATTGAGCCCCCCATGTTGGCGAATGGTTGCTAATCGATCACGACGCCCCGTGAGCATTTTATGAATATAACCCTGATGGCTGACATCAAAAAGAAGCTTGTCATCGGGAGTGTTAAAGACGCGATGAAGGGCAATGGTCAATTCTACAACTCCCAAGTTAGGTCCAAGATGGCCTCCTGTCTGCGAAAGTGACGTGATGAGCTCTTGCCTTATTTCTTCAGCTAAAGCAGGGAGATCCTCCTCTGGCAATGCTTGAAGTGTAGCTCGTGAATCAATAAAAGTAGGATGGCTCAAAATGAAAAATTGGTAATGGTCCTTACGATCGTATCGCTAATAGCAAAATGAGGGAGGCTAGGAAGTGGAGAACTCCAAAAAATGATAATTTTATAATTTATCGAAGGTCACAAGCCCTAACTTTTGGTGAGGTCCTTCAAATATTTCACTTGAGTCTGTTAACGTCAGTGAGCTCCGTTCTCAAATGGTTGTATCGAGGCTTCACCGCGAGCATTTCGCGAAATAATATCAATACGTTGCTCTGCTGCGGTTAATTTTTCTTGGCATAATTTTAAAAGAGCCACCCCCTCCTCATACCGATCAATCAAGGTCTCCAGTGGAGGTGGTGTTCTTTCAATGGTGTCCACAATTGTTTCCAATCGTTCTAATGCAGATTCAATCGTGGTGGGCAAAAGGGATTTTTTTTCATTCATAAAATTCAATACATAAGATCGAACGTTGACGTACAAGATAGTATGAATTAGTTTTTCTGGAACCTTAAAAAATATTTTCGAGAATATTATCTGTTGAAGTCCTATTTTTCATGAAGAACAAAATCCTCTTTTTCTCTCCATTTTTTATTACTTTCTTGCTTGTTTCTTCTGCAGGTTGGAGTTTGGAACCCTCTTTTTCTTCTGCTCCATCAACGTCAACGGAAAGCTCTAAGTTAACGGAAGGCGCTGAAGCTCCTCAAATGCTCCTTACAACGGAAGGAGATTCCCATTCCCCCAAAGTTTCTGGTGAGACCGCTCCAAGCTATCACAAATATAGCTCTGTGCATGTTGATGGTCCCTATATTGCCATGACTTTTGATGATGGTCCTAGTCCCACACTCACACCCCATCTTTTAGATATTTTGAAAGAAAAAGGGGTGAAGGCGACATTTTTTGTTATTGGACAAAATGTTGTTCATTCTCCTGAGATTGTAGCACGTGCTTCTGCTGAGGGACACGAGATTGGAAATCATAGTTGGAGTCATCCTATGCTTACAAAACTTTCTGAGGAACATCTCCAAGAAGAGGTTCAAAAAACCTCTGATGCCATTGCGGAAGCAACTGGAAAAAAACCAACTTTATTAAGGCCTCCCTATGGTGCCATCAATCAACGTATAGGAAAAATGATTGAGGAAAAGGATGGTCTCACCATTATCCTATGGTCCGTCGATCCGCTTGATTGGAAAAGCCCAGGTGCCAATGTGGTAGCACAGCGCCTTATAGCTGGTACAAAACCAGGTTCGATTACTCTTTCTCACGATATCAAACCCGGAACGATTCAAGCGATACCTGAAGTCATTGATGCCTTCAAAGCGAAAGGGTACAAATTTGTGACTGTTTCTGAGCTTATTGCTCTTGAAAGCAAGGCTCCAGCCTCAGCTGCTCAAAGCACAAAAACAAAGTAACTAGACTCCTTTCATTCTCTAAAATAGGAGAGGATGAAATATGCGGGGTCTGCCCGGACATTTCATACTGCTCCGGCTTACTCATCACCCAATCGTGGTTTCAAAAGTTTCCTCTGTTCTCTTTCTATTCTCAACGATAAGATTAACCTCTTATGCTCTCTATTTTACCAACACCCATTGGCAATCTTGGAGATCTCTCTCATCGCGTAGAGGCGATCCTTGGCTCCTGTGATCTCGTTCTGGCTGAGGATACGCGTCGTGCAGAGCAGCTACTCAGTCATCTCGGAGTAAGAAAAAAAACAGTTAGCTTTCAAGAGTATAACGAAGAACAGCGTCTTCCATTTATTATTCAAGAGCTTCATGCAGGCAAAGAGGTGGTACTTCTCACTGATGCTGGAACTCCTTCTATTAGTGATCCGGGATTTCGTTTGGTACGTGCCTGTCTTGATGAAAAGATCTCCTACACTGTTTTTCCTGGTCCTTCAGCTGTTACTACAGCACTTGTGGGAAGTGGTTTGCCCCCTGTTCCTTTCTACTTTGGAGGCTTTCTTCCCAACTCTGGATCTAAGAGGCGAGGGGAGATTAAGAAAGCTTTAGAACGTGGAGTGACCTCAGTTTATTTTGAATCTCCTCATCGTTTAGTTTCATGCTTGAAAGATTTTATAGTAATAATACCTCAAGCTCGTTTTTGTGTAGCGCGTGAGCTAAGCAAGAAATTTGAAGAGTATGTTCACGGAACACCGCAGGAAATACTGGATTATTTCACTCAAAAATCTGTGAAAGGGGAAATCACGTTAGTTTTCCATCCAAGTCCAACTTCTTTAAAACAAAAAAACGAACATCATTCCGAAAAAATCCCCATCTTACGAAATTTGGCATAGCGCTCTTCAAGGAGATCGGGAAGTGATTTTTTCTCTAACTCTTCCAAAGCTGAAATAATCGCATGGCTTACTGCTATGGCTGCCTCGGAAACGTTATGATGAGCTCCACCGAGAGGCTCAGGCACAATTCCATCAATGAGTTTTAGATCAGCAAGGTCTGTAGCGGTAAGTTTTAGTGCTGCTGCTGCTTCAGGAGCATGTTTACGATGTTTCCATAATATCGCTGCACATCCTTCGGGGCTAATAACCGAGTAGTAGGCATTTTCTAACATGAGGGATTTATCTGAGACCCCTATTCCTAAGGCTCCTCCGGAACCTCCTTCACCGATAATAACAGAAACAATAGGTGTTTTTAGTAGCATCATTTCACGCAGATTTACAGCAATAGATTCGGCAATATGACGCTCTTCTGCACCGATGCCTGGATAAGCACCTGGTGTATCAATAAAGGTAACCACCGGAAGAGAAAATTTTTCTGCAAGTCGCATCAGGCGCAATGCCTTTCTATATCCTTCAGGATGAGGACTGCCAAAATTGCGAAGGACGTTTTCTTTCACGTTGCGTCCCTTTTGTTGCATAATGACTACGCAGCGATATTTTCCTATGCGAGCAATACCTGCCGGCATTGCTTTGTCATCTCCAAAAAAACGATCACCATGTAACTCTACAAAGTCGGTAAAACAACGTTCTAGATAATCAAGGGCATAAGGACGCGAGGGGTGACGGGCAATTTGTACGCGTTGCCATGGAGTGAGATTCTTATAGAGATCGATTCGCATCAGTTCTCTTTTTTCCTGCATGATGGAAATACGATCAGTATCTTCGGGAGTGCGAGAAATCAAATCATCAAGACATTTTTCAAGCTCAAGAAGGGGTTGTTCAAAATCAAGGGGTAGGGGTTTCATAAAAAAAGCATATTAATAACTAAGAAATAACGGATAACAATTTACCTATCTTTCACTAGAAAATTTGAATTAAATAACATCCTTTAACCTGGATATTTCATACTAAAGTCTCATAAGGCGCCGTGCAAAGTTTATTAGTTCAAGGCGGACGAAGGATTGTGATGCCGAGCTGTATGAATGTATACCGCCCCAATCACAATTCAAGACGAACGCGGTAATGATGAGCTTTCCACAAGTCGTAAGTGATTTAGTGTGAAATATTCGGGTTATTGAATAAAGGGGTACTGTTAAAAATTTAGTCAATCGTGACAGATGTCTCCTTTGTCACAAAAGGAAAAACTTCCTTCATATCTTCTACTGAGATGACAAAACCAGGAGGCATAGCAGGAGTTGTAGGAGTTGTAATGTTGGTATCAGTACTTAAAGCAGTGGTGGTGACGGTAGAGGAAGCAGGAGCTGTGTTAGTAGAGGCTGGAGTAGCCGGAGCTGCTACAATATTTCCACCAGAACGCAACAGAATGATACGTTCACTATCAGAATATTTTTTATCACCAAAAGCTGTTCGTTTGTTTCCCGAGGTAGCAATACGATCAACAATGGTCGTTGTTAATGGAGGTTTTTTCTGACTTCCTTTGGGAGGGAAAGAGAGCAAGGGATAGCTTTTTACAAACTGATCATGATTTTTTAGAATCAAGATCCCAGACTGACGATCGATTTGAAGACTAGTAATAAGTTCAGGTACAAAAAGGACCTCTCCAATTTGAAGATTAATATTAGGGAGATTATTAAGGCGTTGGATTAATTCGGGATTCGATTTTTGCTTGCGTGCAATTCGATCTAAAGAGTCCCCTTTTACCACGGTATAGCTTTCTTTACTGTCAGCTGGAGGTGAGGAGAGTAGCTCCATATTAGCTTTTCCGAGAAATACGAGAGCCTCTTTTTTTCTCGGAGTATTAGGATAGTTTGCAAGCCAGGTGAGCCATGCTGTTTGGGCTTCTTCAAGTTTTCCAGCATTCTGTAATGCTACAGCTGCTTCAAAACCAGCTTGAGAAGGATCGGTAAGAGCATTTTTTGAAGCTGAGGAGCTCTTCTTTTTTGAAAAATTAAAAAGGGTGTAGTTGTTGTAGGGTTTGACAAAAAGCAAGTAACCAAAAATACCTGCAGAGCCAAAGACAAGAAATCCGACAATGAAAAGGATAAGTATTTTTGAAAGGCGCATAGGTTTTTAGGTTATTAATAAGCTTGATGTTAAATTTATTTATTATTTGTTGTGATGCCCAATTCATGGAAAGTAAAGGGAACTAACTACTATAAAAACTAAGAGTCACAAGTGTAGTAAGCTCTCTTTTCTAAATTCAAATAAAAAGAATTCGATTGCAGTACATCGAAGATGGAGTCTAAATAAAACCTCTTTTTTTCCACTCTACTACATTGCTATTTGCGGAGCGATGAATCAGATCCATCGTGAATTTAATGATACAGGCCTCCCAGGCTTCGTCTATCCCTTCAATGAGTGTCGTTGTCTGATCATCACTCTTGCTGATTTCATCTTGAAGTCTCTTAATAACTTCTTCTTTGG
>JAIPKF010000088.1 GCA_021733705.1 Chthoniobacterales bacterium | reverse complement strand
AGCAATCCACGGAATCATGGCTGGTCAGATTGCTCCAAAAAATCTTTTTGATTTACGTCCTGATTTCAAAACACTCCTTCTCCTCGCTCAGCTCCAAGAGCGCAATGCAGAAACGCTTTTTGCAACATTAGCACATGAGTTAGAAAAAGCTGGAGTGACACTCCTTCCTGCTACAACTTTTTTAGAAAGCCACCTTGCCTCTCCTGGTCTTATCGCTGGACCAAAACCAAACGCCCGTCAACTAGAGGAGGTTATTTTTGGACATCGTATTGCCAAAGAGGTCAGTCGACTTGACATTGGTCAAACAGTTATTGTCAAACGTGGAACTGTTCTTGCTGTGGAAGGTTTTGAAGGAACCGATGAAGCCATTAAACGCGGCGGAATACTAGGCCAAGGCAAAGCATGCATGGTCAAAGTTTCCAAACCCCATCACGATATGCGCTTTGATGTACCCGTCATCGGAATATGTACTTTAGAAACAGCAGCTGCATCTGGAGTCACACTGATCGCTCTAGAGGCAAATGTCACTTTACTCCTTGAAAAAGAAAAGCTCCAGCAGCGTGCAAGCCAGCTAGGCATCACGTTGTGGGGAGTTTCAAAGCAGAATCATTAGTAGCAACGCAAGAAATCAATCCTCCTATGAAAAATATCAATGTTGGTGTTGTTGGCATCGGGCACATTGGAATCAACCATGCTCGTCTTTATTCAGAATTACCCCATTGCAACCTAGTGGCGATTCTTGATGCGGATAAACGTGCTGCCCAAAAAGTAGCTGCCAAATATGGTGGAAAAGCCTGTGAGTCTCTGGAGGAATTTTCCAACCTTGTGGAAGCAGCGACTCTAGCAACTCCGACAGAATCGCATCATGAAATTGGAAGTATCCTTCTACGTGAAGGGAAACATCTTCTCATTGAAAAACCAATTGCTAGCACTACAGAACACGCTCAAGAGTTAGCTGCGATAGCAAGTGAACATCAAGCAATCCTTCAAGTAGGTCATGTTGAGCGTTTCAATCCAGCTCTTGAGGCTCTTGAGGAACAACTCAAAAAACCCCGTTTTCTTGAAGTAACCCGTATTTCTCCCTATCCCAATCGCAGTATCGATATTGGGGTCGTCTTAGATTTGATGATTCATGACTTAGAAATTATTTTGCACCTTGTGCGCTCGCCCGTTGTGAGTATTGATCCGGTTGGAATACCCGTTCTAAGCCGTGGAGAGGATATTGCTAATGTGCGCCTTCATTTTGAGAATGGATGTGTGGCTAACCTCACTGCCAGTCGTATCAGTCGCGATCGAGTCCGAAAAATTCGTATCTTTCAAGAAGATGCCTACCTCTCCCTAGACTACCAAAAACAGAACGGTTACATGCTTCATTTAAATGGAAAAGAGATCCAACGCAAACGTGTTAAAGTGATCAAAGGAGAGCCGCTTCAGCGCGAACTTACTTCTTTTATCGAGTGTGCCCGTACTGGTGTACAACCACGTGTCACAGGCCATGAAGCCGCAGCAGCACTAGAACTAGCACTCAAGATCACCACATTGATTCAAGAGAAAAACGCTGTGATGAAACCATGAGTAAATGATGATTGAGATCCACCCGTAATCTGTAATATTTAAAAATTTTTTCCTTTGGATCACTCTCTAAAAATATTCATTCTCTCGGGCGAAGCCAGTGGTGATACGTACGGGGCAGCCCTAATGCAGGCTTTGAGTCAGAAAGTTCCTTCTATCTCCTTTATTGGAGCAGGTGGTCCAAAGATGCAGATAGCTTCTCTCAGCCAGCAAAAAAAAAGCTCTGAATTAGAGAATCAGGAAGTATCTACCACGAACTTCCACCAACAAACAACAGACCCTCATCACCCCATCCAGCAATTTGAAAACTGGATTGAAGAATCGGCTGTTGTTGGCCTTTGGGATGTGCTGAAAAAATATAGTTATTTTCGAGCCAAGTTCTCTCAATTTCTGCGCCAGCTTCAAGAAGAAAAGCCCAAAGCCATCATCTTGATTGATTATCCAGGATTTAATTTGCGTCTGGCCAAAGCAATCCGCCGTCGAAAGCTTCCCATAAAAATCTTTTACTATATCAGTCCTCAAGTCTGGGCTTGGAATAAAAACCGCATTCCAAAAATGGCCCGCTTGCTTGATCTGATGATTTGTATTTTTCCATTTGAAAAAGAGCTTTACGAATCCTCGGGACTCCCCACCATCTTTGCAGGACATCCCCTAGTCGAAACCATCATGGCTTCTAAAAAAGAAGCACCTTCCCTTCTGCGCGAAAAGAATCTACTAGGCCTTTTTCCAGGAAGTCGTGAGCGTGAGGTGCGACACCTTTTTCCAGTGATGATTTTGACATTCAAAGAAATGATAAAAAACCAACCTCATCTTTCTGCTCAAGCAGCAGCTGCAAACCCTGTTCTTGCTACGATGATGCAATCGATGATTCAGGAAGCAGGTGTTCCAATATCGATCACGATAGGAAAAGCTCCAGAACTCATGCAACGTGCTACTTTTGGTCTTGTTTGTTCAGGAACAGCAACCCTGGAAGCAGCTTGCTACGCCCTTCCCTATGCTCTTGTTTACAAGGTTGCTTGGCTGACTTATGTTGTAGGAAAACAATTGATTCGTGTTCCTTTTCTAGGAATCGTCAATATTTTAGCAGATCATCTTATTGTAAGAGAATTTATCCAAAAAGAGGCAACACCAAAAGCACTTGCCAAAGAGTCCCTTCGATATTTCACAAATCCACAAGCTGGTGATCAACTCGGCAAACAACTCACAAAAGTTATTTCCACACTTCATGGCCAAGGAGCCTATAGTAAGGCTGCAGCGACTATGATTTCATTTTTATAAAAACATTATGGAATTCCCTAAAAAACAACTTGAAAACCTCTGGGCCCCATGGCGTGTAGAATACTTTGAACGCGATCAAAAATCAAATGACGATTTCTTGCTTAAAGCTGCTCATACATCTGATGATGCAGCCCATTTCATTGTGACTCGTCGCAAACATGCTTTTCTCATTCTCAATAAATACCCTTATACAACCGGTCATCTCATGGCGGTTCCTTACCGTAAGACAGCGGAGATGAGTGCACTCTCTGATGAGGAGGCTCTTGATTTATGGCATCTTGCGCTTCATGCACAAAATCTACTCAAAGTGGTAGTCCATGCTCACGGATTTAACATCGGTTTAAATCTCGGTTGTGGAAGCGGAGCTGGTTTCAAAGAGCATCTTCATCTTCATATCGTACCACGTTGGGAAAACGATCAAAATTTCATGCCGCTCCTAGCTGGAACTCGAGTTATTCCGAATGGACTAGAAAAGCTGTATCGAGAATTAATTGCTTATCAAGAGAAGGAATCCTCGTTGCAATCAGCATAAAATATGCAAGCTAAGAACATTTTTATAAAATGAGCATGCAATCACCATAGCTGAAAAATCGATATTTTTCTTCAACAGCCTTGCGATAGACTTCTAAGATTTTCTCTCGTCCTGCAAAGGCGCTGATAAGCATGAGAAGTGTTGATCCTGGTAAATGAAAATTCGTTAATAGAGCATCTACTTTTTGAAATTCATAGGGAGGTCGTATGAAAATAGAGGTTGCACTATTTTCTGGGACAATTTTACCAGGTGGTAACGACTCTAAGACACGTGTTGTTGTTGTTCCAACAGCTACGAGGCGTCCTTGTTTCGATTCAAGGAACTGATTCAATTTTTCTGCGACAGGATCTTCAATCTGATAATTCTCATGATGCATTTGATGATCAGCAAGGTTATCATTTTTGACTGGCAAGAAAGTTCCCGGGCCCACATGCAAGGTAATAAAAGCATGATGGAACTGTTTTAGAATTTCCTCCGTAAAATGAAGTCCTGCAGTAGGAGCAGCTACAGAGCCGAGCTTTCTTGCAAAAACAGTTTGATACCGAATTTTATCATCTTCTGTTGCTGAACGCTTCAAATAGGGAGGAATAGGCATCTGCCCCCATCGGTCTAAATCGAGAGGATGGTCAAAGGAAAGAAGCCTTGTCCCGTCTGGTAGAATCTCTTTTACAGTAATTTCAGCATCTCCAAGAAGGACTTTGTTTCCCAGGCGCATTTTACGACCTGGTTTTACCATCGCGATCCAATGGAATTCATCTCTTTTTTCAATGAGAAGGACCTCTATCTTTTCAGAAACATCATATAATCTAGCAGGAATTACCTTGCTATTGTTCAGGACCAACAAATCGTCTGGACGAATATAATCAGAGAGATCTCGAAATAATCGATGCTCTATTTGGCCGCTTTTCCTGTGCAGAACCAGCATGCGAGAGGATTCTCGACGCCCAAGAGGGTAAGAAGCTACCAACTCTGGTGGGAGCTCATACTGATAATCGCTGAGAAAAGAACTCACTCTTTATTTAAAAATTCAGGAAGTTGAGCCACATCAAAATCGGCTAGGACTCTTTTGTCTTCTGTTTGAAGCGTTGGTGTCTTTGTTTGTCCTGAAAGAGCAATCATTTCATCATAGGCAGATTGATTACTCAGTACATCAATGGGCTCATAAGGGAAACCTTTGGCATCAAGCCACTCCATAGCATCACGACACCACGGACATCCTGGTTTAATGTAAAGTTTATTCATAGCTCCGATTCTTTCTAAAATAAAAAATGATCGCAAGTGAAATGAGCTCTTCTCTTATTCTTTTTGATATCTTTTATTGCCTGTTTTTAGGGATTAGAACAGAATCAATCACTTGATTATTTTTGGCGCGTTCGTCTAGTGGTTAGGACACAGCCCTCTCAAGGCTGGCGCACGGGTTCGACTCCCGTACGCGCTACCAAAATTTTCTAGACAAGAGAGTCAGTTCCTCTGCAGACCACTGTCCAGAGAGTTGTGGCTTATAAAGCCACCCATAGCTTAGCCAAGATCCGCAAAGTGGTAGGAGTATTCTTGAGATCTTTCCCCCCTCCCCCATACCCATACAAGCGATAGGAAAATCAGTTGGCATCATTGATTGAAAAGCAAGTAAGCGTAGCAGCTCATGCTCATGAGTGACTCTGCAGGCTACCTTAAAAAGATCAGCTCCTGCTTCTTGAGCCAAGAGGCTCATCCTTTCTAATCGTGCTAATGAGGGAACGGTCTTAAAATCATGAAAAGAAGAGATGATAAATCGTTTTTCTTTTTTGGCAGCAGCTATTAATGAAGTATACTTTTTCAAAGAGCGCCATTCCACATCAATAGCAGAAGCCCATGCAAGAGACTCTTCAAGCAGATGCTGCCGTTGTGATGTGGAAAGATGAGAAACTCCTCCTTCAGCATGATGACGCGCTGTAGCAATAACAGGGAGGGGCCACCATGACGGCAATAGAGAAAGAGGTAAAGAATCAAGACGAGCTTCAAGCAGATCAATTTTATAAAAGAGTTCTCTAGGATTTTTCTTTAACCCGGATATTTCATACTGATCGTGACGAGGAGGACGTGAAGGCTTATGGGGTAAGGCGAGCGATGAAGTCTGAGGACGGCAGTGTGTGTACACACTGCCTGAGGAAGACTTCGAGATCAACGCAGCATCCATCTGGCTTCCGGGCTTACGCAGGTGATCAGTATGAAATATCCGGGATAACATCTTGAGGCATAACTCAGAATGTAATGTGCCAACAATGAAGGGAGTTTTCATGGAATAACGATAGAAAGCTTCTCTTTTCTTTGATTCTTTCAAAGCCTCTGCATTAGAGCACAGCTGAATGGGGTGGCAATAGAGCATCCAGCTGAGTCATCAGCCTATGACAATAATGAAATAAACAACTTCCTATTGGCAGGCTTCACATTCCTCGCCTCTCATCCTAGCCTCCAAACTACAGGCTTGTACCTCCTGGAGAGGAAGAGCCTCCTCAGTTTTTCCTTCGCTTGCCCAACGAGGACGTGACTGCAATGTTGTTTTTTCAATCGTATTGGCAGCAACCGATCTCAAATAATAGGTTGTTTTTAAACCACTCTCCCAAGCATGCATATACATATCGTTTAATTTGCGACCGTTTGGGGCTGCAATATAAAGGTTCAGTGATTGCCCCATATCGATCCATTTTTGGCGGCGACTTGCACATTCTACATACCAGTAGGGCTCAATTTCAAAAGCTGTGCGATAGATCTCACGGAGAGCTGAGGGAATACGCTCGATTTCTTGAATCGAACCATCCATATATTTCAATTCCTCAATCATAGTAGCGTCCCAGAGATCTAATTCCTTAAGGTCTTCTACTAGATATTCATTAATTACGGTAAAATCACCACTCAGGTTTCCTTTTGCAAAAAGATTTTTAAAGGTTGGTCCAATAGATTGTGAAAT
>JAIPKF010000087.1 GCA_021733705.1 Chthoniobacterales bacterium | reverse complement strand
TTGGAATTGAAGTAGCGCTGATCACAAGAAACTTCCTCTCCAACCCATGGAGGGAGTATGATAAATTCCTTCGGGTCATCGAGCTCAATCTCAGCGATCACAAGCCCTTCATTATCGCCATGAAATTCATCGACTTCCCAAATCTTTTTTTTATAACTAACCTGATAGCGGGTTTTTTTAATAAGTGGAGTAATAGAGAGGCTTTGCAATTCTAGAGCCTCTTGCAAAGGGATTTCGTACTCAAACTCGGATCTACTAATCCCTTGGCTACGACCTTTAATAGTTAAAAATGCCTTTCCTCCTTGGGTCCGCGCACGGATTGTGATTCCAGGATAGCTCGAGAGATATCCTTGGGAGTAGTTGATACCAGTCGCATTACGTTTCCAGTCGTTGTTTAAAACTAAAAATTTTCGTTCAATTTCAAGTGGCATCTAAACTATTTTGATAAGTATAAATAAAGATTCTATTTTTTAAGTAATTTAACTATTATGTTGAACTCATAGAAACTTGCTACCATGTTGGACTGGCAAGTCAATCTTCAGTTCAATGTGTCAGTACTGTAGAAATAATGCGATAGAAATGTAATAACAAAACAGATTTTATGCATTATAAATGGATCATTTATGCCGTTCTAGCTTCTATATTATGGGGAGGAAGTGACGTTTTGATTGGACCATTCCTTCATAATAAAATAGATCCGCTAATTTTTTGCTTTTTCTATTATTTATTAGGAATGCTTGTTGTCTCTGGTCTTCTTTTGCTAAAAGGCAAAAATATCTCCCATGTATTTTCATTAAATGAATTTGAAGTAAGCAGTCTTTGTTGGATTTTTTTTGGGGCCTTGTTTTGGTGTTTAGGGGATGTTTTCAATATTTTTTCTATTGGCGCAAAAAATCCTATACTAGTAGGAGTCATAGTTATTTCTTACCCTGTATTTATTATACTTTTTACTTGGCTGTTTTATGGAAAATTCGAGCTTAATCTTATAAAAAGTCTTGGAGTAATTTTAATTCTCGCCGGAGTATTCATTGTTCTCATAGACAAAAAAAATTCTTAGTACATTAATTGATGCGCTAATAATTATATCATGTTTGAAAAATGGACGATTTTTGCTATAGCTGCCTCCCTTCTCTGGGGATCAAGTTATGCAGCGAGTGGGCCGATATTGCGCTCTAAGATGACTCCTTCTGTCTTCTTTTTTTGCTATTCTCTTGTTGGAGCTCTTCTAGCCGCTCTGGTCCTTTTCTTTGGTGGTAAATGGGGACAAATTTTATCTCAAGTGCGGGAGCTCGAGCCACGCTATGCTGGCTGGTTTCTCTTTTCGCTGATCACAGCATCACTTGGTGCTTGGATGACTTATCAAGCAGTGGGCGCTAAAAATGCATCCCTTGCAGCGATGATTGAAATTTCTTATCCCTTGTTTGTTGTTATTTTTACATGGCTTTTTTTTCGAGAGGTTCAACTCAATGGAATGACTTTTCTAGGAGGTCTTTTTGTGATTTTGGGAGTAGCTCTCATCATTAAAAATAGTGGGTAAGTGATCAGTTCTGATAAAGTGACTATCATGAGAGGAAAATGATTGCTTTGCTAATGCCATGGCCTCTTCCTTGGTATGAATCAAGTTTTCTAACTGAGCCTCTTTCACGATTTGTAAGATTTTTCCAAATTCTGGCCCTGGTTGTAATCCGAGGACCATGAGGTCTCTTCCAGTAACAAGGGGTTGTGGAAGGAGTGGTATAGAGGCAAATTCACTTTGCTTCTGTAGAAGTAATTCATAATTATCGAGCATTCCGTGGCTTGAAGTACAGTCGACGCGATGCAGTTCGAGTTCATCTTTAAAAGTAGGACGTGCCATCATCCTGCGGAGTGTAGAGAGACGCATCTTGGGAACGTCTTTAAAGCTCATATGGAGGCGTACAGCGGGAACAACAGCATCGATGATTTTATTAGAAAAACGAAGTCTCTGTAAGATTTTTTCTGTCATCTTTGCTCCTACTTGGTCATGAGCATAAAATCGCATTGTTCCATGCATATCAACCGTGCGTGTAGAGGGCTTTCCAATATCATGAAATAAAACAGAGAGTATAAGAGGCAGGGAGGCCTTTAATGGAAGCAGAGAGAGCATCATGCGTGTATGTACAAAAACATCTCCCTCTGGATGAAATTCTGGAGGCTGTTCACATCCTTTAAGATCCTCTATTTCTGGAAAAATCTCCTTCAAGAGACCGCTCTGATCGAGAAGGTCGAAACCACGGTTCCGATGTGGGCTTAAAAAAATTTTTTCTATTTCATCACGAATTCGCTCTTCACTTACCACATGGATTTCAGGAGCAAGCTTGCAAAGTGCTTCCCATGTGGCTGGATCGATTTCAAATGTCAAGGTTGTCGCAAAACGGATAGCTCGCAAGAGACGCAGTTTGTCTTCTTTAAAACGTTGCTCAGGATCACCAATAGCACGAATGATCTTTAGGGAAAGGTCATGACTTCCTTGAACATAATCCAAAACCTCTTTTGTAATTGGGTCATAAAAGAGTCCATTGATGGTAAAATCACGTCGCTTGGAATCCTCTTCGGCATTGGTAAAAATAACATTATTCGGATGACGTCCATCTGAGTAAGTGCCATCGTGACGAAAGGTTGCTACTTGAATTTCAGCATCTTCTTGTAAAACAATGATGACTCCAAATTGAGCTCCCACAGAAATCGTACGAGAAAAAATCTTCTCAATCTGTTCTGGTAACGCTTCTGTTGCGATATCGATATCATGAGGTTCCAAGCCGAGTAACATATCACGCACACACCCCCCTGCAAAATAGGCTTGGTAGCCATGATCACGGAGTTTTTGTAGGATCTTTCGGGCAGGGGAGGATTCCATTGAAGTAAGAGATTTTTTAGACACAGAACTTTAAAAAAGTAAAAACAACCTATGCTGCACATGGCAAACTGACAACTGTGAACTGGTTGTTGCAAACAATGATAAAGAGACTCCTTCACTTCCATAATTGGCGATCCAAACTACGATAGCTGAGTGCTTCCAAGAGATGTTCTTTTTCAATGCCAGCACTTTGTGCAAGATCAGCAATGGTTCGAGCTACTTTTAAAATACGATCGTAGGCACGAGCACTAAAATTCAAATCATTAATCGCTTTTTTTAAAAGTTCGTTTCCTTCTTGGGTGAGATTGCAATACTTGCGAAGCTCTGTTGGGTTCATACGAGCGTTACAACGAGTCTTAGTAGATTTAGAAAAGCGCTCCTGCTGACGTTGGCGTGCTTTGATAATACGCTCACGAATTTGAAGTGAGCATTCAGCAAGTTCTCTGCTAGCGAGCTCTTTGTATTCAATAGCTGGGGCCTCCACATGAAGATCGATACGATCAAGCAGTGGGCCAGAAATACGTTGACGATAGCGTTCACGTTGTGGAGGGGTGCAGCGGCATTCCCGTTTTAAATCGCCGTAATAGCCGCAGGGACACGGATTCATAGCAGCAACAAGCATGAATAGAGCAGGAAAAGTCATTGTTCCTGCTGCTCGTGAAATGGTAACTTTTCCATCTTCGAGAGGCTGGCGTAATACTTCAAGTGTGGAGCGTTGAAATTCTGGCAATTCGTCCAAGAAAAGAACGCCATGATGAGCAATGCTGATTTCTCCTGGGGTAATATTTGCCGAGCCTCCTAAAAGACCGACGTTAGAAATAGTATGATGAGGATCACGAAAGGGCCTTTGGCTGACCATTGGCTTTCCAAGATCGAGAAGACCACAAACACTATGGATTTTTGTGGTCTCCAATGCCTCTTCTAGGGAGAGGGGAGGCATAATGGAGGGAATGCGTCGTGCTAACATCGATTTGCCTGATCCAGGGGGTCCAATAAGAAGAATGTTATGACCTCCTGCCACAGCGACTTCTACTGCTCGCTTGACTTGATGTTGACCTTTGACTTCGCTGAAATCTACTTCGAAGGAGAGTTGTTCTGCTAATAAGGTACTATGATTTTCTTTTTCAGCAGGAAGTTCTTGCTGCATTGAGAGAAACTCATAAGCTTCGCGCAAGGTTTGAATACCGTAGACCTCGATTCCATCTACCACAGCTGCTTCTCGAGTATTTGCTGTGGGAAGAAGAACAGCTTTTTTTCCACGCGCCCGTGCCTCCAGAGTTAGAGGAAGTGCCCCTTTGATTGGTCGAACCTCTCCTGTCAATGCCAGTTCTCCAGCAATGTAACAACGATGAAGACGGGTAAGTGTTACTTTATTAGCAAGAGCAATCATTCCTAAGGCAATAGGAAGATCGAAATGGGGGCCCTGTTTTTTTATATCAGCAGGAGCTAAATTGACTGTTGTTCGGGTACGAGGCCAGGTGTAGCCACTATTGTTGATTGCTGCAATCACTCGATCCTTGCTCTCTCTTACAATGGCATCTGGAAGTCCCACAACAATAATCGAAGGGTCTCCTGATCCTCCTGTATGAACTTCGATTTCTACTTCGGTGGCATCAATTCCGACAACTGCAGCAGAGAAGAGTTTTGTAAGCATTAGGTCAAAAGCATCTATCATTATAGCACTTCAAAGTCAAAAACTAAAATGAACGGAATCGTAGTGATGATGTCGAAGGGAGGATGCCAATTTCAATCACCAATGCACTATTTCAACCTTCCCTAAGGGAAATCAATCCTGTTCAAGATGGAGATCTTCTAAACGATCCTAGGGAGCAGCATCAGGATGCCATCACATTTGTAGAGAATTTCATAGTCTCTCCGATTTCTGAAAAAAAGATTCATCCATTAGGTGATCTGATTGTAGGAGCACATTTTGAGAAGGTTGGAGTATCCCCCGATTTCAATCCCTGTAAGCTTTTGCATATGAATTATGCATTTAAAGTTTAACCCGGATATTTCATACCGATTCTGCTGCGGCTAGCGAATATCTGATGGATACTGCGTCAGCTTCGAATTGTTCCTCGGGCAGTATGAAACATAGAGCCGTCGTCGCAATCCATCACCTTCGTTGACTCGCTCGCTCCCGCTCGTCTCGCCCTTTCAGGGCGGCCTAAAGGCAGTCTCCCCCGCGCTCTCCCGACCGCCGGTGGTTTCTGCATCAGGATTCGCGGCCTCCTTGTCACGATCAGTATGAAATATCTGGACTAATTTTTTTCTAAAAAACGTGAACGTTATCTAACCCTTGATTGTCAAATATAGGAAAGCTTACCAACTTCTTAAAACCATCATTTATGAATTACTCCTCTGAAAATTCTGATCCTAGTTTGCATAGATATCTTCACGAAATCTCCCAGTATCCACTTATTTCTCCTCAACGTGAAATAGAGTTAGCAGCCTTGATTAAAGAGGGGGATAAAACCGCCTATGCAGAAATGGTTCGTTCAAATCTACGGTTAGTAGTAAAAATTGCACGGGAGTTCTCCAACTTCGGATTACCACTTCTCGATCTTATTTCTGAAGGAAACATCGGTTTAATGAAAGCTGTAAAACGCTTTGATCCTGCTAAAGGTGGTAAACTAAGCACCTATGGATCATGGTGGATTAGACAATCAATCAAGCGAGCTCTGGCCAATCAAAGTAAAACAATACGTCTTCCAATTCACCTTGTGGATAAACTTGCAAAGATACGACGTGTAGGGGATAGCCTTGCTGAGGTCTTGGGACGCGAGGCAACCAATGAAGAGATTGCTGAGGAGGTTGGAATGCTCCCCTCAAAAGTTGCTCAACTAAAAATGTCAGCTGTACGCCCTACATCATTAGATGCTCCTTTAAGCGATGATGGAACTACCGAGCTTTCTGAAATCGTGAGTGATGAAATGGCTTTCAACCCTTTTGATAAACTCAATGAAAAGGATATGCATGGAGAGTTAGCAGAACTAATCAACCAGCTTGACGAGCGAGAGCGCGCTATTCTTAACTGTCGTTTTGGACTCGATGGATCGGAGCCCATTACGCTTGAAGAGGTAGGAGCTAAAATGGGAGTCACCCGTGAACGTATCCGCCAGCTTCAAAATGCAGCGCTTTCTAAAATACGTCGTGCATTTCAAGGGGGTAATGAGATGAGTTTGCGCCCTGGATTGCCAGTACTGGCTTAACCCGGATATTTCACACTAAATCTATTACGGCTTGTGGAAAGCTCATCATTACTGCGTTGGTCTCGAATTGTGACTTGGGCGGTATGAAACATACAGCCTGGCATCACAATCCTTCGCCCGCCTTGTACTAATAAGCTTTGCACAGCGCCTCATGACGATTCAGCATGAAATATCCGGGTTAACCCGGATATTTCACACCAATCTACTACGGAAGCCGGGAAGCCAGATGGATGCTGCGTTGATCTCGAAGTCTT
>JAIPKF010000086.1 GCA_021733705.1 Chthoniobacterales bacterium | reverse complement strand
TCATACTGATCGTGACGAGGAGGTTGCGAAGGCTGATGGGGTAAGGCAGACGAGCATTTTGATGCCGGGCTGTATGTGTACATACTGTCCAAATCAAAATGTGAGTCTAACGCAGCATCCATCTGGCTTCCCGGCCTCCACAGGCAATTAGTATGAAAGATCCGGGGGAACCCGCATATTTCACGCTGATCTCTAGTGAATCTCTACGTGGCAAAATTTAGCACGGAGACTCATGGTGATCATGACAAGGAAAAAAGTACCCCGCAATGCCGTTAAGGATGCTGAACCGTTCCATCAAGAAAAGGTGGATATCGCTAATCGAAATGCTGAAGTCCAATAAAGGCATGTCATTATTTCGTCTAGTAGAGATTTCCGTAATGTTTTACATAGGTCCGGGAGCAATATATACCGGTATCTCGAACACCGCAGGGTAAGATACTATAGATAATCTATGATCTCATTTCAACACCTAATAATTCTTGGAGCCGAGCCATCAATCTCTCACAGGAAGCAGTGACTTCTTGAGTAGTTAAAGTGCGATCCTCGTGTTGGAATGTTAATTGTAGTGTTACTGATTTTTTTGCTGCTGCAATTTTTTCTCCATAGGGATCAGTAAAAAGATCAAGAGGAATGATTTTTTTGAGAAGTGGTTCTTGTGCTTCCTGGAGCTCCTTCTCAAGCAGATCGTAGGAGACTTGCATGTCCATCACCATTGCAAGATCACGTGTGATACTAGGAAGTTTTGAAAGACCTTTCTCTGTTTTCCATGTTTCACGTTCTATGGCTTGTTGAAGAGGAGTCCATTGAAGTTCCGCAACAACGATAGGGTGCTCCTGCCCTGTCACTGTGATTTTGCGGGCCTCTGCAGGAGCCATGAGACCAATATAGCCGCAGTACTCTCCATCACAAAAAACATCGAGCATTCTAGCCATTATAGGTAGCAATGCTCTTACTGAAGAACGATAACTTATCTTTCCAGGAACTAAATGATCAAGGACTCCTTTTAAATCAAAGAGGTCGAGTGAGCGTGAAACTTCTCCACGCCAAGAGAGAGGAGTGGACTGACCAGTCATCATAAGAGCAAGCGCCACCATCTCTTCATTTTTGCTAGAATTGATAAAAACTTTTCCCATTTCAAAGAGGCGAATTGAATCTGCTCCCTGATACAAATTGTGCTTTAACACCTCTTTCAAGCCTGAAATCAAGCCTGTTCTTAAAAACGATTGCTGTTCTCCAATGGGATTACGAAGTTTAAGAGCCTCTGAGGAAGAGCCCTCTGATGAAACCAAAGCACTAGTGCGAGCTTCATGCAAACCAGCGGCGATCAAACGTCGACGCAAGAGCATCATACAATCATAAGTTTTATCTATTGGACTTGAAGGAACAAAAAAACTTAAGGTACGAGCCTCGATTGATTCAAGCCCATAGAGACGGGCAACCTCTTCAATGAGGTCGATTTCTCGCGTGAGATCAAGACGCCAGAAGGGAATCTGCCAACCTACTTCACAAAGAGTAAGGCCCATTTTTTTAAGCAGTGAGGAGATTTCTTCATCGCCTAGTGAAATACCAAGGAGATCACGACATCGATTGTTACGGAATGATACAACTATTGGTACAGGTACGCCTCCAGCAACCATTACTTCATCAGAAACCAGACCTCCTGTAATCTCTGTTGTCATAGCAGCACCACGTGCGGAAGCTTCCCAAGCATTATCGGCGTGAGAACCCCGTTCAAAACGATAGGAGGCATCGGTTGCCAATCCATGAGCACGAGCAGAAGCACGAATCACACTAGGATTGAAAACAGCACTTTCCAATAAAAGCGATTTCGTATGTTGAGTAACTCTACTCTTCATACCACCAATAATTCCAGCTAAGGCTTGAGGTCCATGATCATCAGCAATAACCAGATCAGAAGTTCGCAGTAAATATGTTTTCCCATCAAGTCCCTCCAATGTTTCTCCTTCATTAGAGAAACGAACCGTGAGTGGTCCTTGAATTTTATCAGCATCAAATGCATGAAGAGGGTGCCCCATTTCCATCATCACGTAATTGGTAATATCTACAATAGTGTTGATGCTTCTTAATCCAATAGCCTCAAGACGCTGTTGTAACCAGGATGGACTCTCTTTGACTTCAACATTAGAAATAAAACGAAGGCTATAGAATGAACAAGCATGAGAGTCTTGAACTACAGCAAGAGAACCTTCTCTTTTCTTAGAAGGAATCATTACACTGCTCCGAAGAAATTCTCCCGCTCCAAATGCTGCAGCTTCACGAGCCACTCCCACATGTCCAAGCCAATCAGGACGATTGGGGGTAATTTCTAATTCTAAAATTGTATCAGCTGGAAATAGGGTACTAAGCTCCATCCCTATGATGGCTTCAGGATCGAGAATATAGAGACCTTCCGCTCCTTCTCCTAGCCCCAGTTCTTTTGCACTACACATCATTCCTTCACTTTCCACTCCACGAAGTTTACCCACTTTAATTTTGATTCCACCTGGAAGAACCGCTCCAGGTAAGGCAAGGAGCACTTTATCCCCCACCTTGTAATTTTTAGCACCACAAACAATTTGACGTGGAGCTCCACTCCCCTCATCAACCCTACAGACACACAAGCGATCGGCATTAGGATGTTGTTCCGATGAGAGAATCTGAGCAACGATCACATTAGAAATAGTAGCTCCCGAGGTGGTGATCGACTTCACTTCGATTCCAGAGCGTGTCAAGGTTTCTGCGAGCTCTTCTGCAGTTTGCGTTGTTTTAAGATAATCGTGGAGCCAAGAGAGAGATATTTTCATCAGAGGGTCAATTACTTGATGGTAATATGCAGCAAGGGATTAAAATCTCTTTTATGTAGAGCAATGATTCCTCTTACATTTCCAACAGGATAATACTTCGAGTAAAATTTGAGATTGACTGTTGAGCAAGATCTACCAGCTCTCAAATGATAAACCAGGGGATTCGCATCTAGGACGGATAATTCATACCGATCATCTATGGAAGCCGAGATGTCTGATGAATGCTTCGTGGGGCTTGTATTTTGACTTAGAAAGCAAGTACTCATGCAACCCTGTGACGATAGACTCACCTTCCCGTTTTCATCAGACTTCGTAGCTTCTTTTTCTCGATCAATGTAAAATAGCGGAGCTAGATCATTTTCTGCTTCTAAAGAGAGCTCTTGAAATAAGCTATCCGATGCAGAACTATATTCTAAAAAAAGAGCAGCTTCGTCATACTGATCGCTAGGAAGATGCCATTGATGATCGAGATTATTAATCAAGATGATAAGTTCTTGACCTTTTTGAAGTAGAATATCTTGTTTTTGCTCAAAAAAAACAAAGTTGCTTAATGTAAGTGTTACTTTGTAAGGGGCTAATTCCTGAGCCTGTGTCGATGTTATTATAGGAATGGAAGAATAAGCTCCTCTTTGATCCTCATTGCATGCAACTACAAAATGATGGCATGACAGCATGAGCAGTGATAAAAAATATATTTTTTTTAACATCAATTTAAAACTCCCTAGCAAATTGTTTCAAAAAACGAAGGTCATTTTCGGTAAGCATTCGAATATCAGAAATTCCAGTGAGGATCATGACAAGACGCTCTAGGCCAAATCCAAAGGCAAATCCTGAAATTTCCTCTGGATCATAAGCTCTATCCCCACGTTTTTTGTTGAGTGCTTCAAAGACGGCAGGATCTACCATGCCACAACCTGCGAGCTCTAACCATTGATGAGAGAGAGTAGAAGAGCGAACATCAATCTCATAACTTGGTTCCGTAAATGGGAAAAAATGAGGTCGGAAACGACATTCTGTTTCAGTTCCAAATAGCTCACGAAAGAAAAACTCAGCTGTTCCCTTTAAATCACCAAGGGTGATTCCCTTCCCCACACAGAGCACTTCCATTTGGGTAAATTGAGAGAGATGCGTCGCATCGATTTCATCACGTCGGTAGGCTGCCCCAGGAGCAATAATCCGTAATGGAGGTGGTGCTTGTTCCATCGCACGAATCTGAACAGTAGAGGTATGCGTCCTAAGCAAACGTCCATCGGGGAGATAGAAAGTATCTTGCTCTTGACGTGCAGGATGATCTAAAGGGGTATTAAGAGAATCAAAGCAATGCCACTCATCATCGATGTCAGGTCCTTCGGCCATCGTAAAACCGAGACGTCGAAAAATCTGCACAATCCGATCCGTTAAAAGCGTAAGCGGATGCATCCCTCCTTGCCAGGAGGCCGTTCCAGGCAAGGTCGCATCAAGTGATGCAAACGTGGCTGCATCAGCTTGATCAAGGAGGATTTTTCCTTTAGCTTCAAGAGCCTCTGTGAAGGTATTTCTCCATTGGTTTAACAATTGCCCCATGGCTGGACGCTCTTCTTTAGAAAGAGTGCGCATTCTCTCGCTTAAACAAGAAATAGCACCACTCTTTCCAAGATAGTGAAGACGCACTTCTTTCAATGCAGCAGTATCTGAAGCTGTTTGAATGGCAGCTAAAGAATCGTACTGTTGTTGCTCCATCTCAGCTTTCATGAAAAAAGAAATGTCTAGAGTATTTTCAACAAAGATGACTTTTAAATAAAAATCTTATTTCTTTGTGATCTCTATCTTTTTCTTTCCTTGAGACTCCTCTTTTAGCAGTGATATTTCAGCAGCTTTATTCTTTTCAGCAAGCGCTGCTTTAACTTTAAGAACGATTTCTAGGAATGTCTTTTCATCAGTGATTGCAATATCAGAAAGAACTTTTCGATCGAGTAAAATATTAGCTGCCTTTAATCCTTCAATAAAACGATTGTAGGTCAAAGACTCAGCTCGTACGGCTGCATTAAGACGTGTGATCCAAAGTGCACGTACATTGCGTTTCCGTGTTTTGCGATCACGGTAGGCCCAATATTTGGCCTTCATCCGAGCATCTTTAGCATATCGGAAAAGTTTAGAACGTCGACCGCGATAACCAGCGGCTTCCTCGATAACCCGTTTACGACGTGCGCGACTGGCGGGTGAATTAGTGGCTCTAGGCATTGTAAATTCTCCTTGTTTTTGACAAGGAGCCTCGTCGAGCAGGCTGTTTGTTAATAATAATTCAGGAACTCACCTGCTCGGTTAGGATATTCAAAACGAATACCCAGATCCATGAATTAGAACATATGATTTTGAAATCGTATGATAGTTGAAGTTGAAGTTAAAAATGGTCTAGTAATTACTTTAAAACTCACTGAGCCCGATTAAAACAAGGAGTTTAAGAGCACTATCATGGTCGTATAACTCAGTATTGAAGACCTGTGTTGTAGAGCATCACAGTTTATCGCTGCATCAATAGAATTTTATCCCCAAGGAAGGTTGAGCTTGATGCGACTTACATCACAATCCTCCACTATTGCCGACTTACCCATATTGCGTTTCAATTTAGAGCTCTTACACTCTAATAAGTGACGACGACCAGCTTTAGAGCGCTTGACTTTTCCTGACGCCGTGATTTTGAATCGTTTGGCAACAGACTTTTTAGTTTTACTACGGGCAATGGGTTTAGGCATGAGTTGGGAAAATTAGCAGAGAAAGTTCATCCTGACAAGAGTTAAAATATTTTTTTAATAGGCTATATTGGGTTTAAATGTAGCTGCTTCTTTTGAAAGTAAATTACCTGTGACTTTACCAGGAGTTCCAAGGCCCTCTAGCACCACTTTCGATGAGGGAGCAGTTGTTCCTACCGCTAGTGCCAGAGCAGCTAATGTCGTAGAATAATCAGAGACTGCTGTTGCTAGTTCTGATTGTGCTAAACTTAAATTACTTCCTGCCTCTGAATAATCAGTCACATTGGTAAGCCCTGTCTCTGTTGCAGCACTAATGGAACGAAAAAATTCTTTTGCTGAAGCAACAAACCCTTCTGCGTACCCTACTCTCTGAGCAGCAGCAAGACTGTTATTATATGCAGTCCAAACATCACGCGTTGTATCAAGTTGAGTTTCTCTTAATTTTTGCTCTGCCACTTTGTCCTCTTCCTGACTACGTCTCAGTTTAAAGACACGATCAAATCCATCAAAGAGATCCCAATGAGCCGTCACAAAAGCACTTCCAAAGTGAGAGCCGTATCCCGTGTAGTAGCCATTCACGTCAGGTTTATTTTGGGATCCTTGGTAGCCAAAGGTACTATTGTCATATTGTCCTTCCAATTTTATGATGGGGAAAAAATCAGACATTGCTCTTTTTGTTGCTTCTTTACTGGCTTTAAGCTCTTGAACTCGTGCTGCAAGACCAGGACGTAAACGAAGTGCCTCTTGAATGAGCTCATTAGCATCACTCCGTAATTTTTTTGTGGAAGGAGGCTTTTCTGTTTCCACAAACTGTAATGGACTGTTTGC
>JAIPKF010000085.1 GCA_021733705.1 Chthoniobacterales bacterium | reverse complement strand
CCCGCATATTTCATACTGATTCTGCTGCGGCTTGCGAACACCTGATGGATACTGCGTCAGCTTCGAATTGCTCCTCGGGCAGTATGAAACATACAGCCGTCGTCGCAATCCATCACCCTCCTTGTCTGCATCAGGATTCACGGCGCCTCGCCACGATCAGTATGAAATATCCGGGCTAGAGATTTTTATTTCCTAATTTGCCCCACTCCACGAATGAGATATTTGTAACTTGTCAGTTCTTCTAGTCCCATAGGACCCCGAGCATGTAGTTTGTCAGTACTAATACCGATTTCGGCTCCTAACCCAAATTCTCCTCCATCGGTAAATCGAGTCGAGGCATTCCAATAAATAGTTGCGCTATTCACCTTTTGGAGGAACTCTTCTGCATGATCTTTACTCTCAGTGATGATAAGATCACTATGATGCGATCCATGGATTTCGATATGTGTGATTGCCTCTTGAAGTGAATGGACGATTTTAACAGCTAATTTTAAGGAGAGAAATTCTGTATTAAAATCCTCCTCACGTGCCTTCTTGAGCTGCAATGAAAACTCCTCTTTTATTTTTGTTGGAATGAGCTCCAGGCTCTCTTCGTCACAACGAAGTTCCACTCCGGCCTCTAGTAGAGCTTCTCCAGCAGTCTCAAAAAATCCAATGGCACATTCGCGGTGCAGTAAGAGTGTCTCAAGAGCATTGCAGGCACTAGGACGCTGACATTTTGCATTAAGAAGAATGTTTTTGGCCATAGTGAGATTGGCTGAAGCATCGATAAAGGCAGCACAAATGCCATCATAATGCTTGATCACAGGCATACGTGCATGGCGCATGACGGTTTCGATAAGGCCTTTTCCACCACGTGGAATCATGCAGTCAATGTATTGATTCATTTCACAAAGAATGGGAATTGCTTCACGATCCGTCGTAGAGACAAGCTGAATAGAGGCAGCAGGAAGTCCGACCTTTGCAAGACCACGTTGTAGAGAATTGGTAATTGCTTGATTCGAATGAAAAGCTTCTGAACCACCTCGTAATAGTGTCGCATTACCAGCCTTAAGACAGAGTATAGCAGCATCAGAAGTGACGTTCGGACGTGATTCATAAATAATACCAATCACTCCAATGGGAACGCTTATTTTTTCAAATTCCAGCCCATTTTCTCGTTTCCAGGATTTTAAGTTTCTGCCAACTGGATCGGGTAAAGCTGCAGCAGTACGAATGCTCTCTACCACTGAGTTGAGACGATCGTAATTGAGTGACAATCGGTCGATCATCGCTTCAGGGATCTGTTTTTCTTGAGCAGCCACTATATCCTTACGATTTGCCTCTAATATCGATTCTTTATCAAAACTAATCTGGGTAGCCATGCTCCAAAGAGCTTCATTTTTTTGAGCAGTGGTTAATGTTGCAAGAACGTGAGAAGCAGTACGTGCTGCTTTTCCTAGAGAGTGGATGTGATCTAACAGGTTCAGGCAAAAAATCACTTTAGTATTTTTTCATTACTCTTGCTTTGATAAAGGAGCGAAGACAGAGAAGAAAAAAAAGACCGCACAGTATAGCGGTAGCAATCTTAGCAACAAAGGCAGGAGCTTTATCACCGGCAGCATGATCAAGAAGGAGGGGGATTTTTGTAAAAGCAGAGGCTGTTCCGAGGAGACCAATCAAAGAAATCAAAACAGCACCATGCATGGCATGGCGACGGAGATGTTCTTTTTGGGCCACAAGTCCACTTGCAATGAGGAGTAACCCAAGAGCACAAGGGATAAGTGCTGTGTAGTGGGTCGCTCCTGTTCCAAAAAATCCAAAAAGACCGATCAGATTAAGGAGTAAACCAAAAATAAAGGAGAGGAGAGGCATAGGAGGTATTGAGTTTATTGTGTTAGTTTTTTAGGATGGTCAAATAGTTGTGAATCACCAACGCCATCCCATAGCTGTGAAATCATTAGCAGATTAGTCATTTTATGAAACAAAATATATTGAGATCATTGTTTTTTCTTCTTCTTTTTCTTTCACTCGCCAAGGCAACGGAGTTAACCCGGATGTTTCATCCCGATCACCTGCGGGAGCCGGGAAGCCAGATGGATGCTGCGTTGATCTCGAAGTCTTCCTCGGGCAGTATGTACTCATACAGCCGTCGTCAGACTTCATCGCTCGCCTTGCCCCATCAGCCTTCGCGGCGTCCTCGCCACGATCAGGATGAAATATCCGGGTTAACTTCTTCCTCCTCTTTGCAAAACCCTTCAGTGGTAACCCCTCATTTACTTTCTCTTGTGGACAAGGTTCAAGGAGGAGATCCATTTGAAGTTGATCTGCTCTTTGAGATAGCACCTCATTGGCATCTTTATTGGCAATATCCGGGAGATGCTGGATTTCCACCTCGTATAGAATGGAAGTTACCAGAGGGATGGAGTGTGAGTAAGTTAGAGTTCTCATTACCAGAGCAATTTTCTGAACCTGGAGAGATGACGGTTTATGGTTATGAGCATAAGGCATGGATACGAGCTCAAATTACCCCTTCGCGTGTTCTCGATAAAAAAAAATCTTGGAGTATTGAGGCTTCGGTCTCTTGGTTAGCTTGCAGCAATCTTTGTGTTCCTGGAAAAAGAATGTTGACGTTAAACGTCCCTGTGTCGCTCCAAGAGCAGCATCAGGCAGAAGCTGCTGTAGCTCCTGCTCTTTGGCCCTCTCAAGGTGCACTCCCTATTGCTCTTACTATTCTTCATAAGTCAAAAGATTATATTGTTTCCTTCAAGGCAGAGGAGGGGAACAGCTATGAGATTTTTCCACTTCCTCAAGTTGGAGCTTCAGCTGGACATGTGATAAATACTCAACAAGGGAGTGATATTCAAATAATCATTCCATGGGAAGATAAGGGCCCTTTTTATGGGTTGCTCGTTCAAAAAGATAGTAAAGGAATACGCCAAGGTTGGTTTGTTCCAGCTGCTTTACCAAATCAGCTTTCCACAAAAAAGCCTGTTGCTGTGAATTTCTGGACATTGCTTCTTGCTCTTGCCTCGGGTCTACTGGGGGGATTTATTCTCAACTTAATGCCCTGTGTTTTGCCGGTGATTTCACTAAAAATCTTTGGTTTTATCAATCAAGCAGGGTCATCACGCTCCAATATATTGCGTCATGGATTGGCTTTTATTGCAGGAATCTATCTTTGGTTTCTAACGCTCGGTGCTCTCATTGCCCTTTTAAAAGCCTCTGGAATGCAAGTAACATGGGCATTTCAATTTCAAAACTCTGGATTTCTTCTTGCTGTCAGCGTGCTTGTTTTTCTCTTTGCTCTCAATTTATTTGGTGTTTTTGAAATTACTCTTTCTCAAAAAACAGGTTCCTCCCTCGATGCACTGGCATCGCGAAGCGGTTATGCAGGCTCTTTTTTTCAAGGTCTCTTTGCGACATTGCTTGCAACTCCATGCACGGCTCCTTTTTTGGGAAGTGCTCTTGGCTTTGCCTTTGCTCAATCTGGAGTGATTATTATGACAATGTTTGCAGCGATTGCTACAGGAATGAGTCTTCCTTATCTGCTACTCTCGGCTCAGCCAGGATGGATCAAGTGGCTTCCTCGGCCCGGGGCCTGGATGGAAAAAATCAAGGTGCTCATGGGTTTTCCACTTCTTGCCACAAATCTCTGGTTGCTATCTGTCATTGGAGTAATACAGGGGATGGGAGGAATGATGGCTCTTTTAATATTACTTTTTTTACTCGGTTTGAGTGCTTGGATTTATGGTGCCTACGCCCAATCAACAAAAAAAGTACGCTGTATCACAATCTTTTTGAGTTTGATGATTGTCTTCATTGCCTCTTGGAATTTGATTCCAACTATCGTGAATGCTCATAAAGAGATCTCTAAAACCTCCTCTCCAAGCGAACAAAAGAGTCCTTCTTCTCAAGATGAGATCAACTGGGTTCCTTATTCGGCCTCTCTTTTAAAACAATTTAGAAATGAAGGAAAACCTGTCTTCGTTGATTTTACTGCTGCCTGGTGTCTCACATGTCAGTTTAATGAACGGAGTGCTATCAACACTAATGCCGTTAGGGCATTGTTAAGGGAACGTCATATTGTAGCTATGAAAGCTGATTGGACGAGTTCTAATGCCGAGATAACTCAAGCGCTCCATGCCTTTGGAAGAGTAGGGGTTCCTTTTTATCTCTTCTATCCTGCAAGTGCCCCGGGTCAATACTCTGAACCAATTATTTTTCCTGAATTGCTTTTAGAATCTCAACTCATCAATGCATTCTCAAAATAAAATTGATTGAGATACATTAGCCATCTCTGATTTAATAACATCTTTATGAGTGACTCTTCTTTTCTAGATCATTGGAAAAAGTTTGAAATTCCAGGCACGGTTATTTTTTCTCAAGATGATGATGGGTTTAACAAAATAAATGTCACAACGGCATCAAGTGCTGCTGAAATTTACTTGCAGGGAGCTCATGTCACCTCTTTTCAAAAAAAGGGAGAAGATCCGATGCTCTTTATGAGCTCCTCTGGGCGTATAGCTCGAGGCAAAATGCTCCATGGAGGAATCCCGTTGTGTTTTCCTTGGTTTGGAAATCGTCAGGGTGAGACTCTATCTCATGGCATTGCACGCCTTCACCCTTGGGACTTAAAGCTTTGTGGTGTTACCGCACAAGGGTCTGTAATACTGGAGTTTCAACTTCCACAAAAATTTATGAAGGATGCTGGATGGATGCCAGTAAACGTCAATTACCGAGTCATTGTTGGAGAAAAATTATCTTTACAATTCAACGTTACAAATCCTCCTACCAGCAAGGACTCTTTTTTTTATGAAGAGTGTTTCCACTCTTATTTTCTCGTGGAGAATATAGATAAAATAACAATTCATGGACTCAAAGACCTTCACTATTTAGATAAGACCGAAAATCTCGTTTCAAAATTAGAACTTTCCGATGCAATCCCCATCACTCAAGAGACAAATCGTATCTATTTGAATTCTACCGAGCCCATTGAAATTCATGATTCCTTAAAAAAAAGAACCATTCGTATTGAGAAATATAGTTCTCATTCTACTATTGTTTGGAATCCTTGGATGAAAAATGCAAAATTGATACCCGACTTTGATCCGGAAGATTATAAAAAAATGCTCTGTGTTGAATCTGGAAATGTGGGTGCATACTCTAGAGAGCTATCTCCAGGAGCAACTGCTTGCTTATCTCTAGATTTGAGTACAAGGAGAGATGCTCAGGGATAAAATCTACTTGCTTTGAATTTTTCACCTGCCTCTCTTTCTAGATTTTTTATTGAGAGGCCAGTTCTCTCAAATGTTATTGCAGTTTTTATTATGGTGTTAGGTGGGGTTGCTATTGCTTTTCTTCCGGTAACTCAGTATCCACCGATAACACCACCAACCGTTCAAGTGACAGCTACCTATCCGGGTGCCACTGCAGAGACGATGGTTAAAAAAGTGGCCTTGCCCATTGAGCAACAAGTTAATGGAGTTGATGGGATGCTCTACATGTCTTCGAGTTCATCGAGCACTGGCAATTATACACTAACGGTAACATTTAACATCGGGACTGACCCAAATATGGATCAAATTCTCGTTGAAAATAGAGTGAGTGCGGCTTTAGCTCAGCTTCCTGAGTCTGTTCAAAATCAAGGTGTTGTTACCAGGAAAACATCGACTGCTTTTCTGCAGGTCATTGCGCTAACTTCTCCCAATAAGCTTTATGACGCTCTCTTTCTCAATAACTATGCCATTATCAATTTGCAAAATGAACTGACACGTGTTCCTGGTGTGGGCAATATATCGATTTTCGGTCTTGGTCAATATTCTATGCGCATTTGGCTTGATCCTAATCAAATGCAGCAGCGTTCTTTAGTTCCTTCGGACGTTATTAATGCGATTAAAAATCAAAATAGAGAACTTGCAGCAAGTCAATTTGGGGCACCTCCAGCACTTGAGGGACAAGAATTTCAATACACGATCACTTCTAATGCACCACTCAATCAATCTGAGGAATTCGAAGAGATCATTGTTAAGTCTGATACAGCTCATGGGGGTCAAATTACTCGGATTAAGGATATAGCCCGTGTAGAACTAGGCTCACAAACATATAATCAATTTTTTGAATTCAATGGAAATACAGCAGCAGGGATCGCTATTTTTCAACTTCCTGGGTCTAATGCTTTGACGACAGCACAAGCAGTGAGGAAAAAAATGGATCACCTTTCAAAAGGATTTCCACCAGGAATGGAATATTGCATTCCATTTGACACAACTTTTTTTGTTAATGAATCTGTGAACGAAGTCTATAAGACTTTAATAGAGGCAGGACTGTTAGTGCTCCTAGTAATTATCATTTTTTTACAAGATATAAGAGCAGCTCTAGTTCCTGCAACAACAGTTCCTGTTACCATCATTGGGGCTTTTGCAGGAATGGC
>JAIPKF010000084.1 GCA_021733705.1 Chthoniobacterales bacterium | reverse complement strand
CAGACCTTATGCAACGAGGCCCAAAAGCTTCTCTATTTATTACTTTCGAGGGTTCTGAAGGATGTGGTAAGTCAACTCAGATTGCAGCTCTTGCAAAATATTTACGTCAAAAACATGATGAGCGCGAAGTCGTGGTGCTTCGTGAACCAGGTGGAACTTCTCTAGGAGAAAAGATTCGACATCTCTTAAAGCATGAAGATCCTGGAGTCTCTATCGCAGCCGAAGTGGAATTGCTGCTCTTTGCAGCAAGTCGTGCACAACTTGTGCGTGAGGTTATTCAACCTGCTTTGAAGCGGGGAGCTATTGTTCTTTGTGATCGCTTCCTTGATTCCACGATAGCTTATCAAGGAGCAGCACGAGCTTTAAATTTGGAAAATGTGGCCATGATCAATCGCTTTGCTACAGGAGGGTTGCTTCCCGATGTGACTATTTTATTGGATCTTGAGGTGGCTGTGGGACGAACTCGTATGATGGAGCGTAATAAAAAATCAACGACTCTTGACCGCATGGAGCAAGAGCCAGAGGCTTTTTATGAAGCGGTGCGGCAAGGCTATTTAAAATTAGCCACTACTGAACCAGAACGTTGGATCGTCATTGATGCTTCTAGTAACTCTCAGGAAGTATTCCAAAGAATCATCACTCAGCTTTTTCCGCGCCCGTTTAGTAATGGGTAAGGCTGGAGGTCAAAGAATTGAATGTAATGCTCGATGAATAAATGAGTCTACGATTATAAAATTTCTTTCTTCTAAGTGAATTTGCCTTCAGACCTTTGGTTTTCAGCCTGCAGCCTTACCTGGTCCTATGAACGGATATGTTGAATCACCGTAATGCTCTTTAATGAGGAAGAGTAGTTGCGTACTTTTTCTGAAATAATTGATATAGTTCGAGAGATGTTATTTCTGATTGAGAGCTATCCGTGATGCGTTTCACTTCATTGCTAAATTCTATTTGTACCTCACGAGGCATCACGATGCCGTAGTTTTGCTCAAGAAGATAGGCAATTCCTCCTTTCCCAGATTGACTATTAATTCTAATAATATTTTTCTCAGATCTTCCTAGGTCTTTTGGGTCAGTAGACAAATAAGGAACTGACCAGAAGTCGTTCTCTTTTTGAGAAGCAAATCCTTTTTTAATAGCATCCTGATGAGATCCTGAAAAAGAGGTGAAGACCAAATCTCCAACGTAGGGATACCGTGGATGAATAGGTAGTTTAGTACACTCTTCGACTATCCTAGCTACCTCCGTAATATTAGAAAAATCTAAATTAGGATAGATTCCTTGTGTATAAAGATTAAGTGCGAGAATAACTAGGTCGCAATTGCCAGATCGCTCGCCATTACCAAAAAGGCATCCTTCTATTCTTTCTGCGCCAGCCAAAAGGGCTAACTCTGCAGTGGCAACCGCAGTGCCTCGATCATTATGAGGGTGCACTGAGAGAATAATAGAATCTCTTTTTTTTATATTTCTATTCATCCATTCAATACGATCCGCAAAAATATTGGGTGTACTATTTTCGACGGTGCTTGGTAAATTAATAATAATTTTTCTTGATGGAGTTGCTTCCCAGCTTTCAATGGCAGTGTTGCAAGCCATTAAAGCTATTTCCAACTCTGTATCTGAAAAACCTTCAGGCGAATACTGGAGAATCCACTCAGTTTCACTTTCTTGATCGGTGAGGCTCTTTAAATATTTTATTTTCTGACCCACAAGATCAATGACTTCAGTAACAGTCATGTCAAAAACGATTTTTCTCCAAGTCGGAGCAGTAGCGTTATAGATATGCAAGATTGCTCGTTGAGCTCCTTTCATTGATTGAACTGTTTTTTTTATTAGATCTTCTCTTGCTTGTGTCATTACCATGGGAGTTACATCACTAGGAATAAGTCCTTCCTCAATAAGTTTCCTAGCAAATCGATATTCAACTTCTGAAGCAGAAGGGAAGCCAATTTCGATTTCCTTTAGTCCAATACGAACTAATTCATTAAAAAAAATTAACTTAGTCTCAATGCTCATTGGATTAGGTAGAGATTGATTTCCATCCCTTAGATCCGTTGACAACCAAATTGGGGGAATGGTAATTTTTTTATTTGGCCAGGTCCTGTCCGAAAGATTTATAGGCTGGCAGGAGTGGTACTTTTTGCTTGGTTCTTTTAACATAACGAAATTCGGGTGTCACGAAATTCGGGTTAGCGCCAGAAAAACTAATATTTTTTCTTAAAATTCATCCGAGAAAGGTATGTGAAACCTATCCCAAGATCAATTATAGTTCTTTTCTAAAATAAAAACTTAGTTCTACTCTGACAGCACTCTGAAAGATATAACGAACGAAATATTGAAACTCTTAGGAGTTTAAGGGTTGATCCAGAAAACAACAAGAGGTATATAACAAGCCGTTCATGGCAAGAATCTTTTGTAGTCATAATAACAAAAAAATATTTTGACTAACACGTGATCACAGGTTTTAAAACCCTCAACAGCTGTGATAGTAGCGACTCAACCACTAAACTTGACACTTGGCAACCAATGAATTTCTGGTGGCTTATTTCTAGTAAGTATTTTTTTTGGATAGCAATGAAAATTATTCAATGATGTATTATGGCCTTTTCTAAACAAGAAGCTCTTTCACTAATTCAAAAAGCAAAGGAAGAAAATCGTCTTGGTCATGCTTACCTTCTCTGTGGCTCTTCTCAAGAGGAAATAGGAGTTTTTAGTGAAGAGTTAGCTTCGTTGATTTTAGAGTGTAGCCTTCTTCATCTCTCAGAACATCCCGATTTTCATCACGTCGAACCAGAGTCTAAGGCTCGAAAAATTCTTACCGATCAGATGCGACAGCTTGAAGAAGCGCTTCATCTCAAGGCCCAAGCCAGCTCTTATAAAGTTGCGGTGATTCATGATGCTGACCGAATGGTTCCCGCAGCAGCAAATGCTTTTTTAAAAACACTCGAAGAGCCCCCTGATAAAACAATTTTACTCTTAGTGACTCTTTTGCCAGAGACAATTCTAGCAACAATTCGATCTCGCTGTCTTCTTATCGCTCTGCATGAAAGAGATCATTCTCCTGAATCTGAAGTTGAAAAAAAAGTAAAATCAATCATGCATGATTTTTTTAAAGAAGATGCCCCTAAGGATGCAACAGCTGCTTTTCAATATACTCGGGCTTTTCAAGAATTACTCTCAACGGCTCGTGCTGAAGCTCTAGAAGCAGCTCAAGAAGAGTTTCAAGCTGAAAAAAAACAGTATTCAAAAACGACAGATGGTTCTTGGGAGGAGGCTCGTGAAGATCATTTTAAGGCAATAGCAGAAGCAGCAGCCTTGGAATCAAGATCTCTATTGCTTGCGGGAGTTGCCAACTATTTTGGTGCAAGCTTGAGAGAACTGTATCAACAAAAGAATTCAGAAATTTATCAAAAAGCAGCATCCCTATTGCATGCGTTAGAAATAGTTGAGGCCCTCCGTTATTCACTGGAGCAGGGAGTACAGGAGGCGTTAGCTTTAGAAACAGGTTTTTTAGAGTTAATCCGAATATTTCATGCTGATCATCTGCAGAGATCGGGAAGTGAGATGGATGCTGTTTGAGACTCCCATTTTGACTCGGGCAGTATGTACACATACAGCCCAGCATCAAAATGCTCGTCTGCCTTACCCCATCAGCCTTCGCGATCTCCTCGTTACGATCAGTATGAAATATCCGGGTTAATGAGGAGTAGACTGTAGTACTTTTGAAAGCTTCGTTTTTGTGTCTTGAATAATTGAGGTATTTTTTCGATAGTGACAAATTATGCCTCAGCACCTTCCGCCTCTCTCTCCAATTGTTCTTAAGTTTGGCACTGGCATTTTAGCTCAACCTGGCGGCTGTGCGATTGATCTCTTCCAATTAAGGCGTTTTGCAAAAGAGGTAAGTCATCTCATCATCCAAGGAATCCCCTGTATTCTTGTAAGTAGTGCAGCTATCGCAGCAGGTGTTCATTCATTAGGGCTTACTAAGCGGCCTTCTGATGTTGCTGGAAAGCAAGCATGTGCTGCTGTTGGACAACCTGCCTTGATGGCTGCTTATGCCAAATGCTTTCTTCGTCATGGAGTCACGACTGCTCAGCTGCTCTTGACCCATGAAGATATTTTTACCGAGAAACGGCGCTCCAATGCCCAAGAGACTTTAAAGTGTTTACTAGCATCTCCTCATGTTCTTCCCATTATTAATGAAAATGATTCTGTTGCTACAGAGGAGTTAAATTTGGGAGACAATGATCAGCTCTCTGCCGAAGTGGCGATTATGATGAAGGCTCGTCTTTTGCTTTTGCTTACTACCTCAGATGGCCTAAGGGCTCGAGCTGAAGGTGGTATGGGCAAGCGAATTCCTCAAGTAAGCGACATACAAGAAATTTTATGTCATGTGACTCCAGAGAAAGGGGAGCATTCTCGAGGTGGTATGAAGACCAAACTTAAAGCTGTGGAGGCAGCTATCAAGGCTGGTATTGAAACCGTGATTGCTGATGGACGTCAGCCAAAACAAATTGAAATGGCACTTGCGGGTAAAAACATTGGAACACGTTTTCTAGTTCCAACATTATGAATAGAGCTCTGCTCTCGTTACGACGCCTTACGATCCTTGCGTTAATGACCTTTCGGGAGTTGCTGCATCAACAAGTGAGTATTCTCTTAGCAATACTTTTTCTCTTTTTTTTAGCTTTGAGTTGGCTCTTTCTTCATTTTTCTTTTCAAGAAAGAGCTTTTCTCTTTGAAAAAATGAACGTAGGTCTATTTTCACTTTTTTTAAGTCTCTTAGCGATCGTAGCCTCAGCTCCCTTGCTTATTTTAAATGGTGAAGAGGTCATGATTTTATCAAGAGAATTACCCCGTTTCGAATATTTTTTAGGTAGGTTTTTTGGAATTTTTCTTCTCCTTGTCACAGCTACTGGAGGATTTGGTATTTTATTATTACAGAGTCTCTGGAAAAACAATGGTAATACAATGGTTTTTTTTCTAATGCTGATGGCTGCTTTCATGAAAGCAATCCTCCTTGCTGGAATGACCTTTCTTATTTCTACGGTTGCAAGCTCTTCGCTTTTTACGATTATGAGTACCATCATAATCTATTTTATAGGACATCTAGAGAAGACAGCTCAAAGTCTTTTTGCAAACCTCAATGTGTTTCATGCTTGGTTGCCGGGAACTATCGCTGTTTTAGCAACTCTCGTTCCTGATTTTTCATTTTTTAATGCAAGCGAAATAAAAACCACAACGCTCCTAGATAATTCCACTTATGTTTTTACAATGTTACAACTAGGAATGATCTATTTAGGAATATATCTTCTCATGGGATGTTTTCTTTTTCAACGACAAGGGCGGAACTAATCGAGGTGGTTGATTCCATTGCTGAGGATATTCATGAAATATGCTTTTCGAGCCCTGCTCCTCCTCTTCTTGAGTAGTGCGATTCTTTTTTGGCCAAGAAATGCCACCGTGTTTTTAAAAGTAGAAAAAGAGGACTCATTATCTCAATTATTTAGTGAAGAGCTTGGAGAGTCCGCAAGTGTGGCTCTTCTTGGAGGGTTACGTATTCCATTAGCTGTTTGGTTATGGATGCAAGTTGAAGTCTGTTGGGAAAAAAAAGAGTGGGATAAAATGGAACCTCTTTTAGAACAGATTATTTTATTGGAACCACATGAGATTATTTATTACACAATGGCTTCTTGGGAACTCGCCTGGAATGCAAGTTATGGAGCCAGCGATAAAGTAGAAAAGCGCTTTTATATTGATGCAGGAAAAAAGTTGTTAGAAAAAGGAATTGCAAAAAATCCAGAGAGCTCACTACTGCACGAATATTTAGGAGTCCTTTTAAGAGATCGTTTGCAAGATCATGAAGGAGCAGCAGCCTCTTTTGCCAAGGCATCTCGATTACCAGAAGCGCATTCATACTTGAGACGCTTTGTGGTTTATGAATTAGCAGCTACTGGGAATCATGACCTAGAGGCCTACAATCAACTAAAAATACTTTATAGCGAAGGAGAGGGAGAGCGCACCCCTTTACTGCTGTCCTTAAAAGAAAAACTTGAAGAGAAAATTTATAAAACCAAAACAAAGAGAAGTAGAAAAAAAATGTTTTGAAATGGATTTCGGGTTAACCCGCATATTTCATACTGATCGTGACGAGGAGGCTGCGAAGGCTGATGGGGCAAGGCGAGCGATGAAGTCTGACGACGGCTGTATGTTTTATACTGCCCGAGGAGCAATTCGAAGCTGACGCAGTATCCATCAGGTGTTCGCAAGCCGCAGCAGAATCGGTATGAAATATCCGGGTTAAATCCATCATCGATAATATTTCGTTAAAATCTTATTTTTTGCGTTTCTTGAGTTTCATTAGAAGCTACTTTCACTTCTTTTTCTATTCTCGTGAATTATCAGCATTATCCACCAAATCGTATTCTTTTGATTAAACCTAGTTCACTGGGGGATGTGATTCATACGCTGCC
>JAIPKF010000083.1 GCA_021733705.1 Chthoniobacterales bacterium | reverse complement strand
TCTCGATGCCAACCATCTCCTGAGCTTCTGCCGTTGATGCACCAAGGTGGGGAGTTAAGGTTAATGTATCTAGAAAACGGAGCTTAGAATTTTCAGGCAAGGGCTCCTCTTCAAAAACATCCAAGGCAGCTCCTGCAATCTGTCCACTAGAGAGTCCCTCGGCTAAAACGGTTTCATCAATAAGACCTCCACGTGCACAGTTAATGATGCGTACTCCTCGCTTCAAAAGGGGGAGCTCTTTCTCTCCGATCATATACCGTGTCTCCTCAGTTAGGGGCATGTGAACAGTAATAAAATCAGCATGAGGCAAAAGATCATGAAGCTGCTCTACAACTTCTATTTGTAGAGAGCGAGCTTTGCTTGCAGAAAGGTAAGGATCAAAAACAAGTACTTTCATTCCAAAAGCAATAGCACGACGTGCAACTTCAGTTCCAATACGTCCCATTCCAAGGATGCCAAGTGTTTTTTCATGAAGCTCAACTCCTTCAAATTTCTTACGATCCCACTTTCCTGACTTCATGCTAGCATGAGCTTGGGGAATAGCACGTGCCGTGCTCAAGAGAAGACTGAAAGCATGTTCTGCAGTAGAAATCGTGTTCCCACCTGGAGCATTCATTACAATAATTCCATGCTTGGTAGCAACCTCCACATCCACATTATCAATTCCGACACCAGCTCGACCAATGACTTTGAGAGAATTAGCAGCTTCAATTACCCTTTTGGTAACTTTAGTTTGGCTTCGTACAATGAGTGCCTCACATCCTTCAATAGACTGAATTAGCTCTGACTCTGGAAGACCAGTCTTCACAATAACTTCAAACAAACCATCTGAAGCTAAAGCATCGATACCTTTACTAGAAATGGAATCAGCAACAAGTATCTTAGGGAGAGTTTTCATAAATAAAGGATAGATGCTTCTTAGAAATCAAAGTTAGCATTGCGAAGCATTAGAAGTGTTAAACCAGAAGATGGAAATAAGAATAAGAAAATTTGGGTGATTGCTACATCTGCCTTATCAAGCTCGAGCATTTTTTTGCCACAATACTGAGAAACACAGAGGAAGATTTGTATCTGAGAGTCTGCTTCAAGGGAATCTGTAAAATATAAAAAAAACAGTTTTAAAGAAATTTATTCCCTTAAAATTTTATTTTGATAGAATGCGCCACTTTTTTTAAAACCTCTCCTGCTTCACTCCTTCTTTGATCAATTAAAAAAGGGACTCCAGCATCCCCAGAAGCCCTTAAAGCCATCTCTAAGGGGACTTCACCAAGAAAGGGAATTCCTAAATCAGCAGCTTCTCGTGCTCCTCCTCCAGTTCCGAAAACAGCATGCTTTACTCCATCACTAGGAGAAATAAAATAGCTCATATTTTCTACAATACCAAGTAATGGAACATTTGTTTTTTGAAACATGGAGGCTGCCTTTCGAACATCAAGCAAGGCTACTTCTTGTGGTGTTGTTACTAAAATGGCACCCGACAAAGGAATGGTTTGCACAATGGTAAGTTGGATATCTCCAGTCCCAGGAGGCAGGTCAAGAAGAAGATAATCTAATTTCCCCCAAGCGACTTGACGTAAAAATTGTTGAGTGTAACGACTCACCATGGGTCCACGTAGAACTGCTGGTGCATCTCCTTCGAGAAGTAATCCCATCGACATGATAGAAATACCATGAACAGAAACAGGAATAATCTGATCTTGTTCATTAGCTCTGGGGCGCTCTTGTGTACCACATAAAAAAGCAACACTGGGGCCATATAAATCACAATCACACACTCCAACAGCTGCTCCCAACTGAGACAGAGCAATCGCTAGATTAACTGCCATGGTCGATTTGCCGACCCCTCCCTTACCACTGGCTACTGCAATCACATGAGCCACTCCAGGAATAGGTATCGGAGCTGTACTCGAGGAAGCAACAGGAGCTTGAATATCGATGAGTACCGTCACCTTATCCACGCCAGGAATGGATTGAAGCGCTGTTTGAATTTCTTTTTTTAAGATTGTAGGAATATGCGTTTCCGTCGTGGAAAGTTGAAGTTGCACTTTGACATGGCTGCTCTCAATGGAGACCTCTTTAACAATTCCAAAAGAGAGAATGCTTCGGCGAAACCCAGGATAGGCAACTTGATCAAGAGCGGCCCGGAGTTGATCTTCGGAAAATGGTGTACCACTCATGGTTTTAAAATCTTTTCGACTTGATCCTGTGAGAGATTGATAAACTTAGCAATTTCAGCTGTCGATAAACCGAGTTGGTGCATGTTTAAAACGGCTTCAGCTTTTCCCTCAGCTTTTCCCTCAGCTTTTCCCTCACTAAAAGAAGATTCTAAGGTGCTCCTAGAAATCCTCAAATCACCAATATGACGGTCGTAAGCAAAACGCTCTTCTTCTGAAAGGTTGAGCAGAGCAAGGGTACGTGAGGCTTCGTGAATTCCTCTGGCTTTGAATTCAGGTTTCACTTCGGACTCTTTAAGAGCATAGACCCATTCATCAAGAGTATCTTTTATTTTCAAATCAAAGCCACTCACTTTAAGAACGTAGTACTCTGGAAAAACATGAGCAACCTTATCAATATTTGCTGGATAATGCTCTTTTTCTTTTGCACTCAGCTCGAGCAGATCTTTTTTATGAACGCCTTTAAAATCAGTGGTTCCATGATAGATGTAATCTTCGCCATGCCCCAAATCGAAGTAAACGATGTTCACTGAAATAACACGGGGCAGACTACCATAAGGTTCCCCTTCTTGGAGGTGCTCCACAACGACTTTGGAAACACCATATAACATTCGTGATAGAAAATCCCACTGGCGCTCGCACTGCACTTCAATAATAACCTGCTCTCCATTACCAAGCTTTGCAAAGACATCGACCCGATTTGATTTGTCCTTAGCATGTTGCTTATTTGATTCACTCTCAAGGAGTGATTGGATGGTGACATCAGTACCAAGTAACTCAGACAAAAAACCCTCAAGGATCGGAAAATTAGCCTTACGACGCAGGAGCGTCTTAATGGCCCAGTCAAATTGAACAAGCTTTTTTGGTTGCATAGGTTAGGAAGTCTAGTGGAGAAAGTTAAGCGTTGTCAAATGGGACAACAGAGATCACAGGTTTCCTACTGCCTACCAAAGTTTTTAGATTTTTCTAAAAACAAGATCTCCTTTAACAAGATCCCCTTCCATAGAATCTCCCTCTTTGATCCGACCATCTAAAATCTCCATACTCAATGGATCTAAGATTTTTTGTTGAATCACCCGCTTTAATGGACGAGCTCCGTAGGCAGGATCGTATCCCTCCTTGGCAAGATAGACCTTTGCTTTTTCTGTGAGCTCAAGAGAGAGCTTCTGTTTCTCTAGGCGACGCATGAGTCGTTCTAACTGAATATCGATGATTTTAGTAATATCAAGATTGCTGAGGCGATCAAAAATTACGATCTCATCGACACGATTCAAAAATTCTGGTCGGAAATGTCCTCGAAGTGCCTCCATCACACGACGGTTCCTTTCTTCCAATTTTAAATCCTCCATGATGAACTGACTTCCAATATTACTTGTCATGATGATAACACAATTTTTGAAATCAACAGTTCGTCCTTGTCCATCAGTAATACGACCATCATCGAGAACTTGAAGCAGTACATTAAAAACGTCGCTATGAGCTTTTTCAACCTCATCAAAAAGAATCACACAGTAAGGTTTGCGACGCACTGCCTCAGTGAGTTGCCCCCCTTCCTCATAGCCGACATAGCCAGGAGGTGCTCCAATAAGGCGAGCCACAGTATGTTTTTCCATGTATTCACTCATATCGAGACGAATCATGGCATGGTCATCATCAAAGAGAAATTCTGCTAGTGCCTTTGATAATTCTGTCTTACCAACTCCTGTTGGACCTAAGAAAATAAAAGATCCAATGGGTCTGTTTTCCTCTTGCAGTCCTGCTCTAGCACGACGAACGGCATTAGAAACTGCTTTAATTGCCTTCTCTTGACCCACAACACGCTTTATCAAACGGTCCTCCATCTTCACTAGCTTTTGACGCTCTCCTTCTTGAAGATTCGAAACAGGAATACCAGTCCAAACGGAAACAACTTTTGCAATATCCTCTTCGCTTACCTCTTCTTGGAGTAGTGAATTTTGAGAAGTTGCTTTTTGTGCCATACGCGCATTATGTGCTTCAAGCTGTGAAGAAAGCTCAGGAATCCGGCCGTACTGAATTTCGCTGGCTTTGGCAAAATCTCCATGTCGTTGAGCTGCTTCAAGCTCCATTTTTAATGATTCAATCTCCTCATTGAGTTTTTGAGACTTCCCGATTTCCTCTTTTTCTTGAAGCCAGCGGGTTTTCAGTGTTGTGGCTTTTTCTTTTACCTGGGCTAGCTCTTTCTCAAGCTTCTTAAGACGCTCCTTACTAGCAGCATCTTTTTCTTTACGAAGTGCCTGACGCTCCATTTCAAGCATCATAATCTCACGTTCACTTTGGTCAATTTCTGTTGGCATTGATTCAAGCTCCATCTTCAAGCGAGAGGCTGCTTCATCAATAAGGTCGACCGCTTTATCAGGCAAAAAACGATCGGAAATATAACGGTGTGAAAGAAGTGCTGCAGCAACAAGAGCAGCATCTTGAATGCGAACTCCATGATGAATTTCATAGCGTTCTTTAAGACCTCGTAAAATAGCAATCGTATCTTCAACAGTCGGCTCCAGTACCATCACAGGTTGAAAACGACGCTCGAGTGCAGCATCTTTTTCGATGTATTTGCGATACTCGTTGAGGGTAGTGGCCCCAATGGTACGTAATTCTCCACGAGCCAGCTGTGGCTTCAGTAGATTGGAGGCATCCATCGATCCCTCGGCAGCACCTGCCCCAACAATCGTGTGTAACTCATCGATAAAAAGAATAATCTCCCCTTCAGAGCTTGATACCTCTTTTAAGAAGGCCTTTAATCGATCTTCAAACTCACCACGAAACTTAGCGCCCGCAACCATCGATCCAATATCCATGGCGATGACTCTTTTATTTTTGAGTGATTCGGGAACATCCCCGCTAATGATGCGGCGAGCTAATCCCTCTACAATGGCTGTTTTACCGACTCCAGGCTCACCAATTAGAACAGGATTGTTTTTAGTGCGCCTTGAAAGCACTTGCATGGTACGACGAATCTCTTCATCTCTCCCAATAACGGGATCGATTTTTCCTTTGCGTGCTAACTCCGTAAGATCTCGACCATACTTTTCTAACGTTTGATATTTCCCCTCTGGATTTTGATCTGTTACGCGCTGACTCCCCCTCACCTTGACCAAGGTTTGCATCAGCTTATCACGCGTGATTCCTTGTTCTTTAAAAAATTTACCAACCCCCGTTTTTTCTTCACAGAGTGCTAAGAGATAATGTTCCGCACTGAGAAATTCATCTTTGAGCTTTTCTTGCTCCACTTCCGCACGATCGAGAGTCTTTCGAAGCTCATTTCCAATAAATGGCTGGGAACCTCCATGAACACGTGCTTGAGAGGCCACTTGAGACTCTATTTGCTGGACTAACGAACCTACATCGACACCCATCTTTTCTAGTAAAGGTCGAACGAGTCCTTCACTTTGTTCTAAAAGAGAAAGTAGAAAATGATCATTGGTAATCTCTTGTTGTCCCACTTTGGAAGCGCTATCAAGAGCGCTCTGAAGGGCCTCTTGCATTTTGACGGTAAATTTATCAGGTCTCATAAAATGGTTTTCAATTGTTATTGGTTTATCGGTTTATCGGTGGAGTTTTCAAAAGTGCTTTCAGTAACATGACATCGAATTGATCTTTCTCTCGAACAGAATTTTTTTTAGTTTGATGAGCTCCTTTTGCAAAAAAAAGAACAACAAGTTCATAAGGCGTGGTGTAGTGAGCTGTTATAGATAGCATATCATCATATTTCAATCCCTGCATTCGTAGGTGATTGGTATGAAATATGAAGGCTAGAACTTCAAACCCAACCTCAAGTAGGTTGGAGTATCAAGATCCTCTCCTTCTACAATCGTTGGTTCGCTTTTATCAAAACGTCCCCGCTGAACAGCTTTGAGATTGAGCGCTCCTTGCATGTGCTTTTTTTTAGGGTAAGTAGATGACTTTGCAACAGTGCTCTCCTGAGAATCTGCAGTGGTCTGATACGAGGCTTCGGGAAAAAGCTCCTTGATGCTTACCTCGGAAGTTCTATTTTCCTCGCTCTTGGGGAGATCTGTAGGAGCGGAAGCAGAGGGCCTTAAAATATCGGTTTTATCAAGAGTGAGAGGCTGAGTACTTGAGGAAACTTCTCTTTTTAAAATATCAGAGACTCCTTGTGAAGAAGGTTCACCTTTTCTAGAGGTTACTAAAGATCCTCCAGTTATTGCTAAAAGGAAAATTTGAAGTGGGGCTCCCTCCATCTCCTCAGCATTGAGACTTAATTGAATATCCCTATCTGGCCCTGCTAAGCGCTCTATCTCTTGCATTGCAGTCTGTGCTTCTGCAAGTGAAATATCCTTAGGTCCTCTTAGAAGAAGAAAAATATCAGTAGCCTTTGCCAAAGAGCGCC
>JAIPKF010000082.1 GCA_021733705.1 Chthoniobacterales bacterium | reverse complement strand
TTCCAGAGATTGTCGATATGGCTCTTCCTGCAGAGGGGGTCTTTCACAATCTTGTTTTTGTCAGTATTCGAAAACAGTATCCTTGGCAGGCCTTCAAGGTAATGCATGGCCTTTGGGGAATGGGCCAGATGATGTTTTCAAAATATATTATCGTAGTAGATGATGATTGCGATGTGCAAAATACCTCAGAAGTCCTCTTCCGATTCTGTTCTAATACCGATCCTCAGCGCGATAGTATCACCACCAAAAATCCTTCTGATAGTCTCGATCATGCACCAACTGTTGCCAACATGGGATCTCACATGGGATTTGATGCAACAAAAAAGCTTCCTGGGGAAGGTTACACACGTGGCTGGCCTGACTTGGTCAACATGGATCCGGCGGTTCAGGCATGGGCAGATCAGTTTGTCGGTTAGCCCGCCTATTTCACTGGTTCGTCACGATCCGCATGAAATAGGCAGTCAGCAAGAAAAAAATACCTGTGTAGCTAAAATGATTTTCTGAAATATTCCAATGCGATAGCGCTGATGAAATAGGTCATAACGATCATGCTGCATTTTTTCTAAAAGTGTTCGATAGATAGCTTCCATCAAGCGTGCGGGGCGCATGAGATGGCGCTCGCACGGTGACATTTTTTCCCAAGCAAGTCTTGCCTTTGCAAAAAAAGAGAGAGCTCTCTCTGCTTCGAATTCAAAGAGATGGGTCGCTTGGGGTGATGGAGAGGAGCTGAGGATTTCTTTTTCTGTGACCTGAAAACGAGCGAGATCTTCAAGTGGGATATAAATTCTATTCATAGCAGCATCGAGAGCCACATCACGAAGGATGTTTGTTAGCTGCAATGCGAGCCCAAGCTGTTCTGCATAGTTGTTGACATTGACTCCGCTAGCTCCAAACAGTTGAGCACTCACGAGTCCAACTGCAGAGGCAACGCGCCACGCGTAGAGGCGAAGGTCCTCAAAAGTTTCATAGCGGTTTATTGTAAGATCCATTTGCATCCCTTGCATGATCTCCTCAAGGAGCCTTGGATCAAGATGACGCTGTTCCTTAAGTTCCTCCAATGTCTGAAGAGCCATTTTTAAAATATTCTCTTTTTCCTGTAGTGTTAGTGTCGAACTATCAATGCATTCATCAATCCAGTGACAAAAGTTATAGAAATGAAGTGCATCCTTACGACGAGTTCGTGGCAAGAGATAAAGAGCGATGGCTAGGTTTGATTGAAAGATCGTTCCATGATCGTAATTGGTTAACCCTAATATTTCATTCGGATCATCTGCGGAGACCGGGAAGCCAGCTGGATGTAGCGTTGATTTCGAAGTCTTTTTCAGGCTGTGTGTACACGCACCTATGTTGTCAGACTTCATCACGTACCTTTCCCCATCAGCCTTCGCAGCCTCCTCGTCACGATCATTATGAAATATTCGAGTTGGTATTATTTTTGAAGGTCTCATAAGACTCAATGGAATAAGTAATGGGTAACTGATAATAGCTATTTTTACGATCGGAATTCATGTTAGCTTTGCATGAGATTTAATCTATCTTGGAAAATTCTTTGACTCGTTATCCTTTACTCGTTACCCGTTATTTGTCCTATGACATTACCGAATCAAATTACCCTAGGTCGGATTCTGCTTATTCCTATTTTTGTGCTCTTAGCTGTTTATTATGGACATAGTATTGCAGCAGGGGAACCTGAGGAAAAATTACGTGTTGCTGCAATTGTTGTCTTTTTAGTTGCTGCACTTAGTGATGGAGTCGACGGATGGTTGGCACGCCATTTTCATCTTCAATCTCCCCTAGGAGCTATCCTTGATCCCATTGCTGATAAAGGACTGATGTTAACAGCGATCATTACACTGAGCGTGAGCAATTGGGATCGCTCCTTACCACTGTGGTTTCCAGTTCTAGTAATTACTCGAGATGTCATTATTTTAACCGGATGTGCTCTGCTTCGTTTTCTCAATGGATCTCTGGAAGTGCATCCAAGCTTTCTGGGAAAAATCTCTACTTTTTTCCAGATGTTTGCAATCGCAGTGGTATTGCTGCAGTGGCGCTATTACAGTCTCATTGTCAACGCAGCTGGTATCGTCACTTTGTTAAGTGGTATCGGATATATGATAGATGGTGTTCGACTTTTAAAAGCAGGCGGTCATGATAGGCCAACATCGAGGCAAGTAATGAGTGATGAGTGATGAGTGATGAGTGATGGGTGATGGGTTCTAAAGAGCACTATTCATTATCGAACGTAATGTTGAGAAGAGGATTACTCTCAGTACAAATTTCGAAATTTAATTTCATTTCGATTCTAAAATTACCCCTTACCCATCACCCCTTACCCATTACTCATCACTCATCACCCCTTACCCATTCTTTTTTATGTATCGCGTAGCCATTGTTGGACGACCTAATGTCGGTAAATCTTCACTCTTCAATCGTCTTCTTGGAAGACGTCTTTCAATTGTTCATGACCAACCCGGAGTGACTCGTGACCGGCTTGCAGCAGTATGTGATAAAGCAGACATCCCATTTGAAATTATCGATACAGGAGGTATTGGAGATGCACCTGATCCCGATTTTGCCGAGGCTACTCATGCTGCAGCCATGTCAGCGATTCAGTCTGCTGACCTGCTCCTCTTTGTTGTTGATGGTCGGGCTGGGGTGACTCCACTGGATCATGAGTTAGCACTTCAACTGCGTCGCACAGATCGGCCCCTCCTTTTAGTTGTGAATAAAATTGATGAAAAAATGCATGAGTCATTCTTGAGTGATTTTTATCAACTCGGTTTTGATCAGATGCTAAGTGTGAGTGCAGCCCATGGTGTGGGGATGCATCTTTTAATGGAGTCCATAAAAAAACATCTTGGCAACTGTGAAGAGAGACAATCTCTGGTAAAGGAAGCAATTCCAAAACTTGCCATTGTCGGTCGGCCTAATGTCGGTAAGTCTTCATTATTAAATAAAATCTTCGGAGAGGAACGTAGTATTGTAAGTCCTATTTCTGGAACAACACGAGACGCCATTGATATTCAGTGCGATTTGAAAGGGGTCCCTTATCTCCTTGTTGATACTGCTGGGCTACGACATCGCTCCAAGCCTGATACCTCAGTGGAGATCTTTAGTGCAATGCGAACAGAAGAGGCCTTGCGCCGTGCTGATGTTGGTATTCTTGTTCTTGATGCTACCGTTGATATTACAGCTCAAGATAAACGAATAGCTGGGATGCTTCAGGAATCTTTTAAACCCTGTTTGATTGTTGCGAACAAATGGGATCTCGTGCACAAAGAGGATGGTGGTCGTGCTTCCCAAGGCGAGTATGCAGCCATGATTAAAAGCGAATTATTTTTTCTCGATTATGCACCGATTATCTGTTTATCAGCTAAAACAGGACAGGAGGTGGGACGTCTTCTCACTGCTCTTGAAGAAGTGAGAAAAGCTGCAGAGTTTCGTATTACAACTGGAGAGCTCAATCGATTTTTTAAGGCAGTCTGGGAACATCAGCCTCCTCCTTCACGAGGGGGACGTCGTTTTAAATTGCTTTATGCAACGCAAGTGACTCCTGAAGTCCGTCCTCCTTTTCACACCCCAGAGTTTTTACTCTTTGTTAATGATGCAAAGCTGATGACCGATTCCTATCACAAGTACTTGCTTCATGCACTTCGCTCGGAGTGGCCTTTTGCTGGCCTTCCTATTCGATTGCGCCTTCAGGGGAGACTTTCTCGTGAAGAGCAAGATCGCAAAGCTGAAGGGACTCAACAGCATGCTCGCACAAAAACAGAGCCTTACATGCCGAAGAAGAATGAAAAAGGAAATCGCTTAGGGGGTTAGCCTAGATATTTCATGCTGAATCGTCATGAGGCGCTGTGCAAAGCTTATTAGTACAAGGAGGGCGAAGGATTGTGATGCCGGGCTGTATGTTTCATACCGCCCAAGTCACAATTCGAGACCAACGCAGTAATGATGAGCTTTCCACAAGCCGTAATAGATTTAGTGTGAAATATCCGGGCCAGGGCCTTCAACATCGAGAATATTGACATTGTCTCTCTAACACGTTACAAGACTCCACTCATGGAACAGTTCCCATATCCTTCACCTCCTACCGATCAAGAGCGTATTGCTGAAAATAAACTGATTCGATTCATCTTATTTTCAACCCCGCCTCTCTTCATTTCAGTCCTGATAATCGTTACGCTCCTATGTGCGGTTTGTATTGCTTTGAATTTTAATCCGATGAATTGGCTGGAGTAGATTCAAAAGGTCGCCTTGTAAAATGGGTGGCCCTTTTTAAGGATTCAATCGTTCGATAATCCAGGTGTTCTCTTTTTTTGTGTACTGAAAACAATCATGGAGGCGGTCGTTTCGACCTTGCCAAAATTGCATCGAATGAGGTGTAACGAGGTAGCCATTCCAGAATTCAGGAACAGGAATTTCTTGATTTATATATTTTCCCTTAAGTTCCTGCATGCGGCTTTCTAGCGTTTGACGATTGGGTAGTGTCATGCTTTGAAACGAGGCACACGCTGCTAACTGACTCTTCCTTGGGCGAGAAAGAAAATATTCTTCTGTTTCTCTTCGGGGTAATAGACTGGCCGGTCCACTGATCCTCACTTGGCGTTCCAGAGGTGGCCAATAAAAAAGAAGTGCAACTTTAGGATTTTCAGCAATATGTCGTCCTTTGATACTCGTGCTATTAGTAAAAAAACGAAAACCATGCTTATCGTACCCTTTTAGTAGAACCATACGAGAGGTTACTAAAAGGTCGCAATTGGCAGTAGAGAGGCTCATGGCATTGGCTTCTGTAATAGCGTCACACGTGCTTGCTTCTTGAAACCAAAGATCAAATTGTTCAAGAGGATCTTTTTTAAGATCTGCTCGCCGTAGTACTCCTTTGCAATAGTCTTGGCGCTGTGAAGAAAGTGATTTCATACAAGTAGAAAAAGTATCTTTTTATAAAGTTGATTGCAAAAAAAATATATGCCTCAAAAAAAATGATTTTGACACCACCGCTAGGGCTGGTATTCGTAACAACCCTAATTCTAGCAAAACACTCCATTTGTTCTTTAATGGAAACTCTAAAACATGATTAGAAGAATGATGAATGTTCCTTCATTTTGATGATGTCTTTAGGTTTACCTTGGCTAATGTGCAGATTCTGTGTAGCGTTAGAAACTTGAATATTTCTTAACATTCTTACAACAATAACTTGCTCGGTCCTTTGGATTGAACAAGCCCATGTAGCTCAGTTGGCAGAGCACGTCCTTGGTAAGGACGAGGTCACCGGTTCAATCCCGGTCATGGGCTCCAGAAGAGTATAACAACAACAACCACTAGAACACTAATATGGCTAAGGACACATTCCAACGCAACAAGCCGCACGTTAACGTCGGCACCATTGGTCACGTCGATCACGGCAAGACCACACTCACTGCCGCGATCACTACGGTGCTTGCAAAGTCTGGTAAAGCTCAAGCGCGTGCTTATGACCAAATTGATGCTGCTCCCGAAGAAAAAGAGCGCGGTATTACCATTTCAACAGCTCATGTGGAGTATGAAAGTGATGCTCGTCACTATGCACACGTCGACTGTCCAGGACATGCTGATTATGTCAAAAACATGATTACTGGTGCTGCTCAGATGGATGGAGCGATTCTTGTTGTGAGTGCTGCTGATGGTCCGATGCCTCAAACTCGTGAACACATTCTTTTGGCTCGTCAAGTGGGTGTTCCTTCAATGGTTGTGTTCATGAACAAGGTAGATCTTGTAGATGATCCTGAATTACTCGATCTCGTTGAGATGGAAATTCGTGATCTTCTAAGCTCCTACGATTTCCCTGGTGATGAAATTCCTATCGTTAAAGGAAGTGCAAAAAAAGCTCTTGATGGAGATCCAGAAATGGAAAAACAGATTCTTTCACTCATCGATGCTGTGGATAAATATATCCCACTTCCAGAGCGCCCGAAAGATCTACCATTCCTTCTTCCAGTGGAAGATGTCTTCAACATTGAAGGCCGCGGAACTGTTGCTACAGGACGTGTAGAACGTGGTATTCTTAAAAAGATGGAGGAAGTTGAAATCGTAGGGCTTAAACCTACTGTGAAGACAACTGTTACCGATATTGAAATGTTCCGTAAACTTCTTGATACAGCAGAGGCTGGAGACAATGTTGGTCTTCTACTTCGTGGTGTTAAAAAAGAAGATATTGAGCGTGGTCAAGTGATTGCAAAAGTTGGCTCTATCAAGCCACACAAGAAGTTCAAAGCTGAAATTTATGTTTTGAGCAAAGATGAAGGGGGTCGTCACACACCATTCTTCTCTAATTATCGTCCTCAATTCTACTTCCGTACAACTGATGTTACTGGCAGTGTTAAGCTCCCTGAAGGAGTTGAAATGGTTATGCCAGGAGATAACGTTGCTATCGAAGTGGAACTTATTACTCCGATTGCTATGGAAAAAACGATCCGCTTTGCTATTCGTGAAGGTGGTCGTACCGTAGGTGCTGGACGTGTTTCTGAAATCTTAGACTAATCATTAAGAAGATTGAGGGGAGGGGCATGCGAGTAATACTCCCCCCTCCTTCTTATTCTTC
>JAIPKF010000081.1 GCA_021733705.1 Chthoniobacterales bacterium | reverse complement strand
GATGGATGCTGCGTTAGACTCACATTTTGATTTGGACAGTATGTACACATACAGCCCGGCATCAAAATGCTCGTCTGCCTTACCCCATCAGCCTTCGCGATCTCCTCGTTACGATCAGTATGAAATATCCGGGTTAAAGCGATCAAAGATCTTGGTTGTGGAATCCTTGAAACGGGAAATGGGCCAATACCTATTGATCCACTCGGCTCCACAAGAGATATCCCAGTTTGGGTCACTTATTATCCTTCAGGTTGCTAATATGAGAATACTTCCATGGCTTTTTTTTTTAGTCTGTTTGTTGAGCTCTGCTAGAGCAGATTTTTATGGCTATCATGAGTACGCTTCGCCGGATAAGAAATACATTGCCCAGTTCAATAGTGGTGACAGGGAAGTAGTTCTAGTCATTAAAAATCAACGTTCCAACAAGGAAGAATTTTTTACAAAGACACTTATTTCTACAGTCGAATATGTTCAGTGGTCTCTTGATTCAAAATCTCTTATTGTAATCCAGCATCTTGCTGGAGGCTCTACAGCGACGCTCTTTCATCGCAATAACAAACATGAGTGGATAAACTATGATTGTGATCCTCCCTTACACATGACTTACAAAGGCTCTGTCGCAGATATCAAATTTTTAAAAGAGGTTTTTCAACTCAATTATATCGTTTGTCCTACAACTCCCAATGGAGCCATTATCAACTTTCAATTATATGTTTATAATGTTTGCTATGATACGGGAGAAATGACACTAAAAAAGTGGCATCCTATTACAGAGAAAGAGTTCGTCATACTTCATACCGCTGTAGGAGAGCGATGGGAAAAGTGGCAAAAAGAAACAGCTCAAAATAAGGTGAGTTTGAAAGATTAAAATAGTTTGTGAGACCGAGTATAGTGCGCTAGATATTCTGTTTCTATTCACTTTTGATATTCAATAAATCTTTCATATCAAATAGCGATTTCATCCACTTTAGGCTATCTTCTCCTCTTCATGAATGAAGAGAAACCGAAGTCAGCAAATCCCTATCCTATCACTAATAGAGCTCAAGCCCGCCGTATGATGATCGCAGAGCGCCAAAAAAACTCCCTTTTTTGGCAGGTGATTCATCTTCTAGGCTCGTTACAACTAGCTCTCGTTTTATTAGCAACCATTGGCATTGCGTGTGGTGTGGCGACTTTTACGGAATCTCATTTTGATAGCAAGGTAGCCCATGCTATGATCTACAAGGCCCCTTGGTTCTTGGCTTGGTTGGGTCTTCTTTGCTTAAACCTCTTCGCCGTTACCTTGACCCGTTGGCCTTGGGAAAAAAAACATCTCGGCTTTGTCATCACGCACTATGGAATCATCACACTACTAATTGGAGCTGCTATTGGATCAAAATTAGGATTTGAAGGAAATGTCACTTTACAAGTTCATGGAGCCCCAGTTCAAAAAATTACCACAAGCCAAAGTGTCTTAGAAATAGAGACCCCTCTAAACTACCACCTCTATCTCCTCCCTTTTGATGCTGCTCTGAAACGCCCCTCACTCAATCATCCTATACGACTTTCTATTCCAGAAACAAAACTCCATATCATCATTGATGGATGGAGTGAGAATCTTGAGGAGCAACCCAAGCTCGTTCCAAGTGAGGGAGAAAAAGAATCTGAAGCAGTGCTCATGCGTATTAGCAGTCAAGCACTCCATCAGGAACATTTAGTAGCATTAGGCTTGGGCGAAAACAATGAGGCTCATTATGATTTTTTTGGTCTTGCAAAAATAGATCTTCTCAATTCCAAAAACCCCCTTCACCCCCCTTCCAAAGAGACCACCCCTACTCCACCTCCGATTATCAATTCTTCGGCAACATCGATTACCAATACTACTCCTCTCATTCCAGTAGCAACCCATAAACCATGGTTGCAACTTGCTATGGACCCAGATAAGGATAGTCTAAACTTTTTATTAGGACGGGAGGATGAAATCAAAAAAAAGGGGGCGCTTAACGTGGGAGAAACACTCTTTCTGGGGTGGGCAGATTGGCAGCTTGAAATTCTTCAAAGTGGCCATCACAAACAAATCGTTTATTCCACAGTACCCATCACAAAAAATCGCTCTTCTAAAACAAAAAACCTTTCAGGAACACCCGGCTTTCATGCTTTTTTAGAGGATCAAGAGGGAGAGAGAAGTCCTGTCACATGGGTCGCCTCTGGACAAATCACTCCCCTTATTTTAAACAACATTCCTATCCGTGTTGGTTATGGCCTGGAACTTCGACCTATTCCCTTTTCAATAGAGCTCCTCGATTTTGAAATTCCTCGTGATGAGGGAACCGAGACTCCTGGAGACTTTAGAGCAACGGTACGCTTTAACGATCGTAAAACAGGGATTTCCCACGATGGTCTTATTAGAATGAATCATCCTGCAAGTTTTCCTGGTAGCTTCTTAGCCAACCTCACAGGCATGAATTATAAATTCTCACAAGCTGAATGGAATCCGCAAAACCTTCAGGAGACAACACTCCAAGTTCTCTATGATCCGGGTTGGTTACTTAAATGGATCGGTTCGCTCGGCATCTGTATCGGTATTGCTATGATGTTTTATTGGAAAGAAAAAAAGATATAATTCTCGTTCTCATTTTTTTGTGACAAATCTTTCGCATTCCATTTCTTTTGCTGCCTTCATGCAAAAGGCGCTCTATGATCCCGAGCAGGGCTACTACAGCTCTGGGCGGGTTCGTATCGGTAAAGAAGGCGATTTTTTTACCAATGTGAGTGTGGGAAATATCTATGGAAAAGTAATAGGCCTCTTTATTCAGGATCTCTGGGAGTCCCTCGGTAGACCAAAACCCTTTTCTATTGTGGAGCAAGGAGCCCATGATGGAAAACTCGCACTCGATATTTTAGAGGGCTTACAAGAATACAAAGAACTTTTTGAGTGCACTCATTATCACATCGTAGAGCCCTTTCTTGTCAACCAGAAGCGCCAAGAGGAACATTTAAAAAAGTTTCATAATATTTTTTGGGTGAGTCAGACAGAGGCTCTTCCCGAGATTGAAGGGATTCATTTTTCCAATGAATTACTGGATGCATTTCCGATCGATCTCTTATCATGGAGTGGTAAAGAGTGGCTTGAAAAACGTGTTATTCCACAAGGAGAGAATAGTTTTTCCTGGGTTACAACCCCAATTACTCAAAAAGAACTTCACGCTATAGCAGAAAAACTTCCCTCGGATCTCCCTCCAGGATTTTTATGGGAAGTGCGTCTTGGTATTGAATCTTGGCTTCAGGAGATCGGCTCACGCATGAAACGTGGAATGATCCTCATTGCTGACTACGGTTATAGTGGAGCACAGCGTTTTGCTCCTTACCGTGCAGAAGGGAGTATTGCCTCCTATCAGGAGCATCGACGTTACGATAACCCACTCGAGGAAGTAGGAAAGAGAGATATTACTGCTCACGTCGATTTTACAGAACTTGCCTTAACTGCACTACAACATGAATGGCAACTTCTTGGCTTTTCTGATCAGCATCATTTTATCATGGGGGCAGCAGAAGAGTGGCTTCGAACCTTTGAGGGAAAGCCACCCAATGCCATAACACAACATCATTTTAGATTACTCCAAACGCTGCTTCATCCAGAAACCATGGGGCGCCAATTTCAGTTTCTTGGGCTTGGAAAAAAAATGGCTCTCTCCCCCAAATTAAGTGGCTTTCGTTATGAACACCCCGGCACGAAAGAACTTGGGATATCACACCTTCTTTAAAATAACTAGCCCGGATATTTCATACTGATCGTGACGAGGAGGCCGCGAAGGCTGATGGGGTAAGGCGAGCGATGAAATCTCACGACGGCTGTATGAGTCCCTACCGCCCACCCTCAATAATAATTCGAGACCAACGCAGCATCCAGCTGGCTTCCCGGCTTCCGTAGGTGATTGGTATGAAATATACAGACTAAAAATCACCAAAAGAAGATAGAGATTTTTTAAGGAGTAAGCCTTTATGAAAATCTATTTTTTCTTCTTTTGTTTTTCTGTTTTTACAGGAAGGGTCTTTTTTTCAACAGAGCTCTTATCAGAAGGAGCCGATTTTAAGTCATTAGTGGCTGAAGGTTTTTTTTCAGTAGTAGATGTCGTTGAGCCCTCTGAAGAGGTATCACTTTTAGCAGCATTTTTGTAACCTTCACTGCGATAATCAGTGATATAGAAACCAGATCCTTTGAATAGAAGGCCAGCTCCTGCTCCAATCAATCGTTTCACCTTTCCTTTCCCCCATTTTTTCATCTGACAAAGTTCCTTAGGACAGGTGGTATAAATCGCAGAAGACATCGTTTGAAAAGCATCAAAGTGATGGTGGCATTTATGACATTCGTATTCGTAGGTAGGCATGAAATTAAAAGATAGAAAATGGAAGAGTGAAAAATATTTTAAGATGATAGCAATATATCAACTATCAATTAACTCATTTTAAGAATGATCTCTGCTATTTGAACTGCATTGAGTGCTGCTCCCTTAAGAAGCTGATCTCCACAGACCCATAAAGAAAGACCATTGGGTGAGGTATAATCTAAACGTAGTCTCCCTACATGGCATTGATCATGTCCTTGAACCTCTAGGGGCATTGGATAAACTCCCTTGGAAGGATCATCAACAAGATCTATTCCTGGGGCTGCTATCAAAGCATCTTGGGCTTTTTCAAGAGAGACAGATCTTTCAAATTCTGCATGAATTGAAATGGAATGAGCACGGTAAACAGGAACCCGAACGCATGTAACCGAAGCCTTCAGATTAGGAAGGTGCATAATGCGCTGACTTTCATTCTGAAATTTCATTTCCTCACGCGTGTAACCATTCTCTAAGAAAGAATCAATATGAGGTAAAAGATTAAAAGCAATTTGGTGAAGAAAGACCTCTGGTTTTACCGTTCTTTTGTTAGCAAGGGCTTCAACTTGATTCTGTAATTCCTCGATACCACGCGTTCCTATTCCTGAGACAGCCTGATACGTTGAAGCAATAACTCGAGTTAATCCGAATTGTTGATGTAGTGGAAAGAGTGCCATGAGTGCAATTAATGTGGAGCAATTAGGATTGGCAATAAGAGCATGATGTTTTTTAATATCAGCTCCATTAATTTCGGGTATGACAAGAGGGACTGAAGGATCCATACGAAAAGCCGAAGAATTATCGACTACAATAGCACCTGCACCTATCGCATCAGGAACAAATTGTTCTGAAATGGATCCCCCAGCACTAAACAATGCAATATCAATTCCTTGAAAACTTTCTTTTTCCAAAACTTCAATAGGGATTAACTCTCCACGAAAATGCAATGATTTTCCTTTCGAACGCGATGAAGCTAACAAGCGGAGTCTATTTACAGGAAAATTACGTCGTTCTAAGACTCTTAAGAGCTCCTCTCCCACAGCACCTGTAGCACCAACAACGGCAATATTTTTTTCTAAGGTGTATGATTTGTGAAAAGACATTTATTAGGAGAAGGCAGGTCGAAGAGTTTATTTCTTGCAGCCTCTGAGCTCAAGAATTAATCATAAAAAGAATGAGAACCTCAAAACAAAGTCATCACCTTAGAGTTAGTATTCCTCAACAGCACCTTGAAGTTTTTAAAGGGAAAAATAGTAATGACCAAAAAAAACCTCTCGCAATATATAGAATTTCAAGTTCTCAATTTGGTCTTGGAACCGAGGAAGGGAGTTTCTGTACACCATTAGGGAGATTCATGATTGAAAAAAAAATTGGGGATGGCGCTCCTGAAAGAATGATCTTTAAGGCAAGAAAACCGACAGGAATCATTGCCACTTTAGGAGGAGAAGAAGATCATGTTTTAACCCGCATCCTTTGGTTAAGCGGACTAGAAACTGAAAATTCAAACACGTATGAACGTTACATTTACATTCATGGAACCAACCAAGAAAATCTCCTCGGTTCTCCTGCAAGCCATGGGTGCATTCGCTTGGGTAATGCAGCAATGATAGAACTCTTCAATCTTGTTCAGGAGGGTGATCTTGTCGAGATTATCGCCTAATGCAAGGAGCATTCCACAGCGCCTTATAACATTTCATACTGAATCGTCATGAGACGCTGTTCAAAGCTTATGAGTATAAGGCAGGCACAGGATTGTGATGCTGGGCTGTATGAGTCCCTACCGCCTAAATCACAATTCGAGATCAGCGCAGTATCCATCTGACTTCCCGGATTCCGTAGTAGATCGGTATGAAATATGCGGGCTAGCCCGGATATTTCATACTGAATCGTCATGAGGCGCCGTGCAAAGCTTATTAGTACAAGGCGGGCGAAGGATTGTGATGCTGGGCTGTATGAGTACATACCGCCCAAATCACAATTCGAGACCAACGCAGTAATGATGAGCTTTCCACAAGCCGTAATAGATTTAGTGTGAAATATCCGGGCTAGTACAAATAAAAATTCATTTAAAAAAATTGTCCACTTGCGAACAGAGCTTATCTAGTTTTAGATGAAGGTTAGCAACCAGCTTCGAAAGGAGGCGAAATTCATGAAAATCACAAAAATTATTGCACTCGTCGCTTTTGCGGCAGCAGCTCTTACACTTGGAGCATGTCAGTGC
>JAIPKF010000080.1 GCA_021733705.1 Chthoniobacterales bacterium | reverse complement strand
TATTTTTTCATGGTCCGTTTTGCAGGAGCTCTCCACTTTCGTGAATTATTTTCGACCTTTTGGCGTTGTGGTATTGCAACATTTCCTATGATAGCACTCGTCTGGTTTTCCTCTCATTGGCTGGAGCACCTTCATAGAATGAACCTTATTATAAGGGTGGGAGGTTTGCTCTTCATCATTGCTACAGCAAGCACTCTTTTTATCGGGGGATCTATTCTTCTAAAAGTAAAAGAGACCTCTGATTTGTTGGTGATTTTACAACGACGATGGAATCGTATGCGTAGTAGTTAGAGTGGATATTTCAAACTGATCGCGACCTCTTCGTCACGATCAGTATGAAATATCCGGGTTAACCCGGATATTTCACACTAAATCTATTACGGCTTGTGGAAAGCTCATCATTACTGCGTTGGTCTCGAATTATTATTGAGATGGGAGGTAGGGACTCATACAGCCCGGCATCACAATCCTTCGCCCGCCTTGTACTAATAAGCTTTGCACGGCGCCTCATGACGATTCAGTATGAAATATGCGGGTTAACGATTGCTCATGGACTTACCGACTGCATTTGCTCCAGCAGCAACATCAGAACCGACGGTGCTGACATCACGCCCCATACCGCTAATAGTGTTACAACCTGTCATCCCTGCAAGAACGATAACAATCATGGATAAAGATAGAATTAGTTTTTTCATAGGCTTTGTTGATGCCAAAATTGGGATGTTTTGGCTACTTTTTTTTCTAAAAAATGAACCCGGATATTTCACAGCAAGTCTTCAAAATGAGTCTTGCTTGTCATGATCTTCTACGATTCCTCAATTTAGGATGATGAAGGGCCCTCTTTAGTCTACTATGCATGATATGCTTCAACCACAGATTATTGGTATTGTTCTTGTTCGTAACGAAGAGTCTTATGTGGAGCAGGCTATCCTCAATATTCTCTTTTTTTGTGATCGTTTACTATTAGTAGATCATGAATCTTTGGATGGAACGCTTCCTATTTTACTCTCTCTTCAAAGCAAGTATCCTGAAAAAATAAGTGTTCATCAAATTCATCACCCCAGAGAATCTCATGAGCTTCTCAAACCGTATGTTGGAACAGCAACATGGATTTTTGGTGTCGATGGAGATGAGATTTATGATCCTGAGGGGCTAGCGCTTTTTCGTAAGAGACTTTTATCAGGGGAGTTTAATGAAGAGTGGATGCTCTTAGGAAATGTTCTTCATGTTGAAGAGCTCGATTCTAGAATAGCCACTGGCTATATGGCTCCTCCAAGTCGCAGTATTACAAAACTCTATAATTTTTCAGCAATCGAATCTTGGGATGGAAAAACGGGAGAGCGCCTGCATGGTGGAAAACCTGTATTTCGAACTGGATTTCATGGTCAAAAAAAAAGAAAACTCTTTGAGGAAGAGAGATGGGAAGAGGCTTCCCTAAGGTGTCTTCATCTCTGTTTTATTCCTCGGAGCCCTCAGATGGGAGTAACAGTGCGCAAAAATATTGTAGAGACGTATGGCGGAGGAATTACTACCATCATTAAGAATCAAATAATCACTTTAATGAGGCACCTTTTAGGAACATCAGAACATTCTTCTTGGAAACAAAAACATTATGCTCGTGGCCAGAGAGTCTCAGTAGAATCTCTCCCTTTTTTTTAAAAACTAATGAATTTCTTTCCTCGTTCTCCTTCTAAAATAGCAACAGCAGCTCTTAATCTTCGCCCCCGATCTGGTTCTTGGGGAGGTGCTAATCAGTGGACCACGCAGCTCACGCGATGGCTTACCTATCATGAATGGTCTGTGCGTTATGATTTAAAAAAAATTCCTGATATCGTTGTGATGACTCACACGGGCCTTGCAGCAGGAACGACTTTTGGTGTTGGTGAGATTTTGGAGTTGAAAAAAAACTATCCTCAGATTCCCTGTCTTCACCGAATTAATGATAATGATTTACGAAAAGAATCGTCGACCATGAACTCGTTCTTAGCAGAGAGTAATAAAGTCGCTGATCATACCATTTTTGTTTCTAGATGGCTTCGTGATTATCATGCTGCTCATTGGTTTGACACCTCAAAACCTCATTCCGTGATTACTCCAGGAGCCGATCCTCGTTTTTTTCATCCCATTGGGAATCACCTTCCTCTTCCTTCCGAGCCACTCCGTTTGGTGACGCATCATTGGTCGGATCATTGGAACAAAGGATTTGATGTCTATCAGAAGATCGATGCATGGATTGCTGCACAACAATCCTCAAACTATGAGCTCTGGATCATCGGACGCTGGCCCAAGGAGATTCAATGGAAAGCAGCACGTACCTTTTCTCCTCACAGTGGGGAAAAATTAGCAGCACTCTTGCGTCAATGTCATGGCTATGTCAGTGCCTCTCGTTACGAGCCTGGGGCGATGCATGTTGCTGAAGGTTTGCAGTGTGGTCTTCCACTTCTCTACCATCCCGATACGGGAGGTACTGTAGAACAAGGAGTTCGCTATGGAATGAAAATTCAAGATGATTGGGAGCTAACATTCTCAAATTTTGCTCAGCAACTTCCTGAGCTTCGGAAAACGCTTCTCTCAGATCCTCCCTCGGGAAGTAAAATGGCATTCGAGTATCATCAGCTGATCCAAAAAATGATGACAGTATGAAGCAGAGTTTCTTTCCAAAAGTTTTTTTTATGCCGGGCGATGGTCACGGTTGGGCTCTGGATGAAGACCTCAGGCAGATGCGTATGGCCTTGATGGGAATTGTTCAGGAGGCAAGCCTTGCTAGGGCTGAGATCATTCATACTCCTTTCTGGCAAGGACTCTCGGTGGTTCATCCGGAAATTTTACAGAAGGCCTTTGTCATTGCTCATGCTGATAACCCACCTTTTTTTTATTTGAAGCAACCTGATTTTTTACGAGGACAGGAACAGGTAGATCTTTGGGTGGCACGTTCCCAGGAGGCTTTTGAGCAGTTTCATACCTTGCGTCTCCCTGTGACCTATATTCCCTATACGATTGATGAAAAACTTTTTTTCCCAATAGTAGACAAAAAAAAATTAAGAAAAAAATTTGGGATTCCTGAAAAAGCCTATGTCATTACAAATCTGCATCGCGACAGCGAAGGAGCAGATTTATCCACGCCTAAATTCCAAAAAGCTCCTGAGCTCATGGTTGAGATTCTCGAAGAGCTTCATGCAAGAGGGGTCTCTTTTCATGTACTGCTCGCAGGACCACGTCGTCATTGGATTCGATGTGCACTTGCCAAAGCAGGTATTCCTTTTACATCTATTGGCAAAAGTGATGTGGAAGGAGATGACTTTGGAATCAATATTTTAGATCGCTCTATTCTCAATGAACTCATGAATGCTGCTGATCTCATGCTCATTCCATCGCGTTGGGAGGGAGGGCCTCAGTCAGTCATGGAAGGTGCTGCATGTCGTTGTAAAATCTTGAGCACTCCTGTGGGGGTAGCTCGTGATATTTTGGAACCACTGTCGCTTTATTATTCTAAATCCGAGGCAGTCGATCGTATTGAGGAAGATCAAAAACGAAATATTTTGCAACCAACACTGGAGCCTCAGTGGGAGCGGTGGAAGCGCTCCCATACCATGAAAAGGATGGAAAAGGACTTACAGGAGCTCTATCAAGAATTACCAAACAATGCTTCGTTTCAGAAAAAAAGTGTTGCTTCTCATCATTCTTGGTTGCAAGCACAACAAAAACAAATTTTTCACTCCCTTCGAAATAGGATTTGTAAAAAGAAGTTGCCATCTCATGTGGGGTGGAATCATCACGCGGGAAAGGATCGTGATATTGATCAAATTTTTTGGAGCCTTTGCAAAATTATCAAAGACTTGAATATTTCAACGCGTCCGGCCGATGGTTCTGGGATTGAATTTATCGGTTTTCCAACAAAGGATCTTCTTCCAAGTCAGAAAAGTTGCTCTCGTTTTCAATGGATTACATCATCGACCCCATTAAAATCCCTCTTACAAGAAGCATCTATTATTGCACCTGGAGTTCAAGACATCGTCAATCTGAGGAGTGCAGGCTTGTTGAATTCCGCAATGGTACTTCCTCTTCCGATTCTTTCCAATCAAGGCTTATGCGAAGAGCCACTAATCATTTTGGAGGAAGATACAACAGCATCACTCACAATTTGGAAAGCCATGGCAGCTGGGCGTCCGATTATTTATCCCATCGCATCAGCTTATTATGAACAAGTTTTTCATGGAGGGTTTTCTTATCAACAGGAAGAAGAGATTCCCATGCTTTTGGAAATGGCTCGAAAAGAAGCTCTGCGACTCAGAGTGCTCGCAAAGGTTCCAAGTAGAGAGTCAGCACAAAAAGCCATTAAACAATTATTGGAAATCATCGCCATCGAAAATAAATTTCTTTAGGTTTAGCAGTATTGAATTCATGCTTTTTCAGAGTGTATAAAAAAATTTAGAGGATCACCCTTTGTGAAGAAAAACCAAGTTCTTCTAGCTCAGATATTTCATATTCATCTACTGGCGCAACCCAGAAACCAGATGAATGCTGCGTTAGACTCCTATTGTGACTTGAGCTGTTTGGATGCATTCAGCTCTGTTTCCAAATACTCGCAAGCCAGGTCCTATCGGCCTTCGAAGTTTTCTCGTTACTATCAGTATGAAATACACTGGCTAGTGCTACTTATTATCGTGATCAGTCAATTGTTCGTTTCACATGTCATTGCACAAGAAAATAATCTTTACGTTGGTAGTAATAGCTCTGGCCAGGCGACTAATTTCACAAATGGTATTTATTCCTACGACAATACCTACGTTGGTTATGCAGGTGGTGCTTCCAATAATAGCCTGAGTATTATTAATGCAGGAACCCAACTTACAAATAGTTCAAACATCACTATTGGCGTTGAGGGAGCAAGTAATTTAATGACGATCTCCAGTGGTGGAAAAGTTGTCAATAGTAATGGAGTGATTGGATCAAGTAACTCTTCTTCTAACAACTCTGTTCTTGTGACTGACTCTCGATCCCTTTGGAGTAACAATAGTGATCTCGCTATTGGTCTTAATGGAGCGAGTAATTTAATGATGATCTCCAGTGGTGGAATAGTTGTCAATAGTAATGGAGTGATTGGATCAAGTAACTCTTCTTCTAACAACTCTGTTCTTGTGACTGACTCTCTATCCCTTTGGAGCAACAAAGGTAATCTCATTATTGGTCTTAATGGAGCGAGTAATTTAATGACGATCTCCAGTGGTGGAAGAGTTGTAAATAGTAATGGAGTTATTGGATATAGTAGCTCTTCTTCTAACAACTCCGTTCTTGTGACTGACTCTCGATCCCTTTGGAGCAACAAAGGTAATCTCATTATTGGTCTTAATGGAGCAAATAATACTCTCACTATTGCAAATGGAGGTACGGTATCTGCAAGTAGTGGAGTCATTATTGGTGGCAATGGGATTCTCAAAGGAAATGGCACTCTTAATGCCTCAGTAACTAATAATGGACTTCTAGCTCCTGGATATCCTACAGGGACATTTACTATTAATGGGAATGTCACACAAAGCTCGAGTGGAACCCTCCAAATCAAAGTGGTAAGTTCAAATATCTATGGTCAACTTCAAGTCAATGGTAGTGTCACTCTTGCCGGCACCTTAGAAATCACTCCTGTTTTAGGAAGTTCACTAAGCTATGGAGAAAGATTGACCTTTCTCAATTCCAGCGGACCGATTAAAGGAAGCTTCGATACCGTTCAAGTAGATGAGCCGTATTGCCGTGGCCGAGTTCAGATCATTGGAGACCCACAAGCCATAGTCACCATCGCTCCTACAAGCTACACATATTTAGCCCAGAATCAAAATCAAACCAATGTAGCCACTGCTCTTGATAGCTTCATCCCAGCGACTAGTGGGGATGAGCTTCTCGTTGCAACTGGCCTTGATTCTCTCACCGCTGCACAATATCCAGCAGCGTTGAATGCCATCATGCCTATCCTTTACCAATCCCTTTCTACGATTGCCTTCAATATCGACAATGCCCAGAATCAAGAGCTCATTCAGCGCCTCTGGGGAGTCCGACTTGCCGGTGCCTCCGAATATGGAGGTAGCTTTAGCATGAGTGGATTAGCAGAAAATACTCCGATGCTTCAAGCTCCTAAGAGTGGCGGAGACAAAGAGGTGAAAGAGGATATCCTTCGCCCTGCACCAGATAATCATTGGGGGATCTTTGTCGATGGAAACGGAATCTTTGCCCAGGCTAACAGCGCCAATTTGCTTTCCACCTACAATGCAGAAAGTGGAGGGGTAACCACAGGGCTTTCCTATCGCTGGAACAAGCAGGTCTCTACCGGTCTCTACACTGGTTACCAAGGGGTCTATACTAAATATAGTGGAGGAAGCACCTTGGTCGACAATCAAGTAAACTTCGGACTCTTTGGCACCTATGGACAAGAGAATGGAGAGGGGCTCTTTATCGATGCTCTTGCTGGAGGAGCCTACGATAATTACCAAATGAACCGTACTATTTCCTTTCGAACTGGAGAGAATGCCCTGAATCGTACTGCCATGGGAACCCCTGGAGCTGGAGAGCTCAACACGATGGTGGCTACCGCATATGATCT
>JAIPKF010000079.1 GCA_021733705.1 Chthoniobacterales bacterium | reverse complement strand
AAATTACGCCTCCTTCATTCTTGAAAAAAAAGATTTTCGTGCAGAGACCTCCCTCACTTTAGAGCAGTCTCATTTTTATGAAATCTGTAGCTATTGCCGAGATACGCTAGGATTTGATTTTTTGCTCGATATTTCCAGTGTGGACCATTATGGAAAGGACCCTCGATTTGAAATCGTATATCAACTTTATTCCATAGAATCAAAAATTTCACTCCGCTTAAAAGTCTCTCTTCCAGAAGATCGTGCTACGATTCAGACAGTAACTACCTTGTGGGCAACTGCAAATTGGCATGAGCGCGAGGTCTACGATATGATGGGAATTACTTTTGAAGGACACCCTGATTTAAGACGTATTCTCATGTGGGATGGTTACCCCTTTCACCCCTTGAGAAAAGATTTTCCTCTCGAGGGAAAACCGAGTGAAATGCCTGACGTTGCTTTCTCAGAGTCTGCCCCACTTCAAGGTGGTCCTTTCGTAAGTGCTCCAAGCACCGGAAATACTCAGGTTCGAGAGCCAAGACATCGCTCTTCCGAATCTTCTGTAGAGGAAATATTATCTCAAAAAACATTCATTGCGGAGCCATAGCAAGCATCACTCATTTTGATTTCTGATCATTCATTATATACTGATCTTCTCAATCAACTGGCTCCTCTCTCTGAAGTTGCCTTAGATACTGAAGCCGATAGCTTACATTGTTACTTTGAAAAACTGTGCCTTATTCAAATAGGCTCTCCTGGAAATTTATTGCTTCTTGATCCACTCAACGGTTTACCCCTTTCTCAATTTTTTAAAGCTCTAGAGGGAAAGAGGCTCATTTTTCATGATGCCGATTATGATCTTCGGCTTTTGCGACGCTCAGGTTCTTTTCCTGACGATAATATCTTTGATACGATGATTGCTGCTCGTTTATGTGGTGAACCTCACTTGGGCTTGGCAGCATTAGTTGAAAAATATTTCCATGTGCAGCTCTCCAAAGCCTCTCGAAAAGCCAATTGGGGTCAACGCCCCCTCTCTGCACAAATGGTCGAGTATGCACTCAATGATGTTCGCTACCTTCATGAGCTTGCTGCAATTTTTGAAGAAAAACTGCACGAATTAGAACGCATCGAATGGTTTTATCAATCACGAGATCGAATGATACGTGCGACTCGTGAAGTACGCATTAAAGAGGAAGAGATGCTCTGGCGGATTTCTGGATATTCCAAGCTCTCTCGAAGAAGCTGGGCTGTTCTACGTGCAGTGTGGCAGTGGCGTGATTGTGAATCACGCAAGTCTGACAAGCCTCCTTTTTATATCCTCTCTAATAGCGAAATGCTGCGCATTGCAGAGAGTGCACCTCAGGATAAAAAATTTATACGTCCTAGATTATCTCCGTCACAAAAGACTCTTTTTGAAGAAGTCCTTGCAGCTGCTCTCACATTACCAGAAGAAGAATGCCCTCAATCCATTCCCAGATCATCTATTCATACTACTAAACAAGAAGTGGAATTAGTTAGAAAATTAAAAGACAAACGAGATTATATTGCAGCTCAGTTAGGACTGAACCCCTCCATTATTGCTTCTAAACTAGCATTAGAAATGATTGCTAGAAATAGTGCTTCTGGATCACTTCTTCCATGGCAACGAGCCTTACTAGAAATAGAATAATCGAATTCATTTTTTTATTTGAACCCGGATATTTCATACCGATTGCTATGGGAGCACCAAAGATTTTACTCACACCGTAGTGCTTTGACAGGATCGAGCTGTGAGGCTAGCCATGCTGGTATTAAAGCTGCAAAGGAGCAGATCGCAAAAGCGCTTAGGCAGATAAGAGTAACATCGCTTGGAACCACCTCAGCAGGTATCTCAGAAAATTGATAAATAGTGCGTGAGAAGATTTCAACACCCAGGAAAGAGGAGAGAGCTTGACTCACCTCATTTCGCCACCGAATGAGAGTTATTCCAAGTGCAAGTCCTGAGGCAACTCCAATGACACCCACAATCATCCCTTGAACAAGAAAAATCATGATGATTTGATACGTACGAGCTCCAAGAGCTTTGAGAATACCAATTTCACGTGTCTTTTGAACAGTAACTGTAATCAATGTATTCATAATGCCAAAAGCAGCTACCAGAACAATGAACATGAGTAAAAAAAACATCACGTGTCGCTCCATTGCAATGGCATCAAAGAGTTGTTTATTAGAATCCATCCAAGTGGTCACAATCAGATTTTCGGGAAACTCTCTTCGAATATTTTTTTGAATAATATCGGCTCGATCAGCATTTTTTACCCAAAGAGCAAGCCCGTGAACACGATCTCCAAGACCATAAAGCTCTTGTCCAATATGAAGTGGTACGAGTACAAATTCACTATCATAAAAATAACGTCCTGTTTCAAAAATACCAGTGACGGTCAATTCTGTTGGAAGAACTAACTGACGTAGTGAATCTACGTTGGCCTTTCCTTGCTTTTCCTGAATCTTATTGAGCTCTTCTAAAATCTGATTCAGGTTATGTGAGGAGAATACGGTAATTTTATCTCCCACCTGCAAACCAAGTGTGGAGGCCATTTCAGAACCGACGATAGCATTATCACCACTTAAATCAAACGATCCCTCCTTGATGAATTTTTGAAGCTCTGATTCCTTCTTGGGATCGATACCACGAATATTGGGTGTGAGACGACGATGTTGAAACTCAACAATAACTGGGCCTTGAACAAAAGGAGCCAGCCGTTCTACCTCGGGCAGATGCTCTACTTTTTTGGAAAGCTGTTGCCAATGATTTAAAATACCTTCCTCAGAGATGACGAGATGGGCATCAAAGCCGATGACCTTGCGCTGCAACTCTCGTTGAAATCCGGTCATCACAGCAATTACTAAAATAAGAACCGTGATTCCAAGCGTTACCCCGAGCACCGAGATAAGTGTAATAACAGAAAGAAAGGCCTGCTTGGGCTGTAAGTAACGACGGGCTAGAAAAAGGGTTGCAGACATAGGAAGAGGCTAAAGGCTCCAGAATAAAGTCTAAAGATAATTCAGAATCACGGGATAACTGAGATCGATTTTACTGTCGTGCTTTTTAGGGTCAATACAGTCATGTGCGATACCTAGTGATTTTGAAAATTCATATTTCAAAACTTTTCCTGGATTTTGATCAGACCATTTTTGGACGACTTGCTCGATGGGTTTCTGATTCACCACAACATCTGCACCAGAGAAAATAACAACCATCTTGTTTACTTTGAGAGGCCCTTTAAAAGAGCGGATAGCACGTGATAGTTGTAATGTCTTTGCGACACATTGGGTCCCATATCCTCGATAGTTATAGCTCGGTTCAGTAGCAGCATTTTTTTTATAAATATAAAAATTAGGAAAGTGAATAAGAAGTGATGTAACGATATCACATACCGGAACAGACCAATGATAAGGACAGAAAAAAGGAGCAATCAGCACAACGCGATCAATTCCATTGCGATGTTGAGCCATCCAAGATGCACCAAGAGCCCCAGCAGAGAGCCCCACTAAGATCACCTTGTTTCCAAGACCAGCTGCAATATCGAGACTCTTGGCTGCTTGGTTAACAAGGTCTTGTCCCGATTGTTTATTTTGTTTTTGATTATAAATATTAGCATATCCAGCCTCTTGTGCCCTAAGAATGACCACATTGGCTCCTTGGTTAAAAAGAATGGTTGCAAAAGCAACCCACTGCTGGGGACAAGAACTCAAACCATGTAATAGAACAAATACGCGTTCTGTTTTAACTCCATGGACCATGATTCGTGAATGTCCTTCGGAACTTAAAGGAAGGGAGCTCTCTTGTTCTTGAATAAGTGAAAATTTTTTCAAAGCCTCCTCATACGAGGCTGCAGGATGTGGTGTCGAGGTAAAGTTAGGAAGAGGTAACATTAGTGAGATCATCCCTAAGGATGCGAGCAGGAGCAGAGAAATATAGAGAAGTATTTTATTCATGTCCTCGATAGAAGCTTGTTGCAAAGCGGCAAGTTATAACTACTTTCTAAATAAATGACGAGTTCAACGCAGCATCTATCTTTCTTCTCATTCTCTGCAGGTGATTAGTGTGAAATATTCAGGTTAGCTTCCTGACTTTCGTAGGTAATCAGTATAGGCTATAGTATTGCCTTTCTTTTTTGTTTTCTAAAACTCTTATTCAGCTGAGCTTTTCATGTCTCTCAACTCTAACAACTCGATTTTCGCAGATCCTCGTGGTCAACGTCGCCGATTTTTACAAATCACCATTGTGATAGTAGCACTCCTACTTTTGAGTGCCTCTGCTTATTTTGTGGCAAGCTTGCTTGTAGCTCCCAAATTACATCTTCCTCAGGGGGTTCGTGGTTATAGAACACCACTGAAAGCATTCAAAGATCCAGGATTATTAGGAAGCACCGAGGACTGGCATCGCTTTTTAATGACAACAGATCCACTGCCATTTCCAAAAAATTCTCCTCATGAAAATAGTATTAATATTTTTGCAAGCTCGGTCACATTGACCTCTGAAAAACAACAAGTAGAACAAACTCCAGATCATTCTCCCTTTCATGTGCGTCTCGGTTATGCCGTAGATTGGGATCCACAAAGTATTTTTTCACTCAAACATCATGCGGATCTTCTCACTCATGTTGCTACTGATTGGTTTCATCTTGTGGGGGTCGAGGGAAAACTCGTAGAATTACCCAGCGAGGAAATTCGTTCTTGTTGTTTACGCAAGAATCTTGGGCTACTTCCCATACTTAGAAACATTGATGGAACAAGCTGGCAGCCAGAGGCCATTGAAGAACTCTTTAAATCCTCAGTCGAAGAACAGGATATTTTCTTTAATAACCTGATAAAGCGTTTACCAGCTGGAGCCATCGGATTACTTATTGATTGGAATGAACTCGATCCTTCCTACCGCACGGAGCTGAATCAATTACTGATTCGTTTTGGCAAAAAACTTCATGAGTTTCATTATGAATTCTGGATCACCATTTCAACGGAGAAAGCAGAAACAATATATGATCTTCAAGCGCTAAGTGAAGTAGCAGATCATTTTTTCCTCACGCTTGATGATGAAAATTCAGAACCTGATGAACCAGGCCCCCTAGCAGAGCAGGATTGGCTTGAAGAACAAATCAAAGAAATGATTCGTTATGGTAGGCCTGAGCAGTGGGTTGCTGGATTAGGCTCCTTTGGTCTGGATTGGAATGAGACCAAAGGGACCATTGAGACTTTAAGTTTTGTCGATGTGATGGCACGTGCCAATCTTGCTGTTGCAGAACAGGTCAGCGTCGATCCACCTCATTTCTCCCCCTCATTTCATTATCTTTCTGGCCTTGATCAAAAAGAGGAACATGAAATCTGGTTTTTAGATGCCATCACCTTTTTTAATCAGTTACAAATAATCTCATCTTATCCTATCGGAGGAATTGGAATCGATCGTCTTGGTGAGGAAGATCCAGGTATTTGGAAAGCATTGAAATTAATTTCAAAAATGAAAATAGAAGGTAGCCGTGAACCGACTACTGAAGAACTAGAGCCTTTTGAAACCTTGAGTCTTAAAAATGAAGTCGCCTCCATTGGGGATGGTGATTTTCTCTCTATTGGAGACGAGCCAAGTACAGGGTGGCGTGATATTACTTTGGAACCCACAAAGTTCATCAGATCTCTCTATGAGGAATTCCCTCGTCCTGCTTGTGTTTATCATCAAGGAGCTGCCCCACCTCATCAAGTTGCACTTACCTTTGATGATGGACCTGATCCCACTTGGACACCACGCATCCTCCGCATTTTAAAAGAAAAAAAAGTTCCAGCTGCTTTTTTTGTCGTCGGTTCCCAAGCGCAACAATTTCCTGATTTGCTAGTACAGATCTTAGAGGAAGGACACGAATTAGGAAATCATACTTATACACATCAAAATCTTGCAGTCGCAAGTGATGAGCAGATTTCCCTTGAGCTTAATGCTACAACGCGACTCATCGAAAGTATTACAGGACATTCAACCTCTCTTTTTCGTCCCCCTTATAACAGTGATGCTACTCCTTCGACACCAGGAGAACTCCGTTCCTTAGGAATCGCTTCAGATCTTGGTTACCTTACTGTTGGAGAATCGATTGACACAAGCGACTGGGAGTGTCCTGGAGTCGAGACAATTTTAAATAAAGTTAAAGAGGAACGTGTTGATGGAGGAAGTGTGATATTAATGCATGATGCTGGTGGCAACCGTTCTCAAACTGTCGCTGCACTACCGCTTATTATTGATTACCTACGTGCTCGTGGCGATGAAATAGTCCCGCTCAGCCGATTTATTGGTTTACCACGCGATGTGCTTATGCCTCCATTGCGTCATGCTGATGTTACTGTTGCTATGCACTATATTTACGGAAGTTTTGCAACTCTTCGTTTTGTAGAAATGACTGCTTGGACATTGTTGATCATTATAACTCTTTTATCATTACTCTTTATTCTGTTTTTTATCGCCTGTGCCTTGCGCCACCGCCAATTGGAAAAGAAAAGCGCAAAGAGTGAGAGCATCTTGTTATTAAAATCGGAGGACAACAACTCTTTATCTTCAAGTAAAGATTGTAACATGGATCTAGCCCGGATATTTCATACGGATCGTGACGAGGAGGCCGCGAAGGCTGACGACGGCTGTATGAGTACATACTGCCCGAGTAAGACTTC
>JAIPKF010000078.1 GCA_021733705.1 Chthoniobacterales bacterium | reverse complement strand
ACAATCATTGGACCGTCGTACAATAGAGTCGGTTCATGGTTGAAGGAAATAGTAATGTTTCCATTGGAATCTTTAGCTTGAACAACAGGACCAGCTCCAATGAAAAGGCCTGTTAAATTAATGGCTTCTTCCAAAGAACCTCCACCATTGCGACGCAAGTCAATAACAAGCCCTTGAATGTTTTCTTTTTTGAGTCGTGAGAGAAGCAGGCGAACATCCTTGGTGGTACTTTTGGCATCAGGAGCGCCATGCCGATCCATTTCCGAATAAAATGCAGGAATAGTGAGCCAGCCAAATGTTTCATCCTTCTTCTCTGTTCCCGAAACATGAATCAGTTCGGCTTTCACTTCAGACTCTTTTAATTTCACTTCATCACGCATGAGTGCAATCACAATACGTTTGGATGGGTCTGTAGCATCTGCAGGAATAACCTGCAAACGAACCTGAGAGCCTTTTTTGCCACGTACCTTTTCGACAACCTTATCAAGTCGTAAATCAATAACATCTTCAAAGGGCCCTGAGCCTTGTGCTACGGCAGTAATACGATCATTCTCTTTGAGCCTTCCATCTCGGTCCGCAGGTCCCCCAGGAACCACTTCCACAATACGTGTGTAACCATCATCAGAACGCAAGACAGCTCCAATGCCAATAAGAGAGAGGCGCATTTGAATATTAAAGTTATCCATATCAGAGGGACTCATATATTCAGAATGAGGATCATAACTTTCAGAGAGAGCGATGAGAAATGCCCTAACAATATCTTCATCTTTCTGCTCGTGGAGAACCTTTAGCATTTGATCATAACGATGGATAATGATTTTTGCTGGAGAATCCATGGAGTTTTTATTGAGCTTTTCTTGCAGTAATTCAGCTTCGATACGATCATTCCAAAGCTGGTCTGCAGCACTTTCATCAAGAGGCCAATCAGCTTTTTGACGGTTCATTTCTACACTATGGTTACTAGAAAAATCATGATTCGCTGCTGCAATGATTTTGTTTTTTACAACACGTTCTTCAACACGTTGACGAAAACGGTCATAGATTGCTTTAGCATTTGTTAAATCTCCCCTCAACAAATCAGTGCTCATAGTCGATTCATAGTTTTGTTGAAACTCCTTGATATCTTTTTGTGTGAAGTAAAGGTGATTATAATCCAAAAACTGAAGGTAGTTTTTCAGTATTCTCTGAGGCATGCTAAGAGAAGATGTTGCTGGGTCATGCGGGGGATTTGGATCGCTTAGTGAGAGTCTCAAAAAATGTCCCTGCTCCAAAATACGCCCCACAGTTGCTGCAATGGGGCCCATTTCTGCCATGGAGAGAGGGGAGGGAGAAGGGTGAGCGGAGGGGAGCGGCGTTACACTTGAAGCTACGGAGGAGTCCTTTTTTGGCGGCTCTTCAGCCCTAGAAAAGGAAACAAGAGAAATAACAAGTGCTAAATAAAAAGTAACGACACATTGTTTTGGAAATGTTTTAAAACAAGAAGATCGATAACTCATTGTACTAAAAGAAAAATTCATTTTTGAGAGGTCAGTAAAGAAATCTTGCAGAGGATGCAGAGAAAAGCAAACTTCGTGTCATGAAAAATATTACTTGTTTTACTGGCGGTCCTGTTGAAACCCATTCCTATTTAGTAAGCCTGCCGGAGGGGAATCTTCTTATTGATGCTCCTGAGGGCTCTGCAGCTTACTTTAAAGAGCTGCCTATTAGTTTGCTTGTTCTTACTCATGGACATTTTGATCATGTCATGGATGCAGCAAAAATTGCTAGTGAACATCATTGTCCAGTGATGATGCATCAGATCACTGAGGATATTGTAGCCGATACTGGGTTGCTGCGTCGGTTCGGTCTCGATTTTCATGTAGAACCGATCAAAGCGAGTCATTACCTAGTGGAAGGACCTCATCAATTATTCCTGGGACATTCTTTTGACATTTTTGAAGTACCAGGACACTGCCCTGGAAGCATCTGTTTTTATGATGCTGCAGCTGGTTTGCTTTATGGAGGAGATGTTTTATTTGCTGGTGGGGTGGGGCGCTGGGATCTCCCTGGAGGCGACCGAGAATTACTTCTGGATGGAATTCAAAAGAAATTACTCCCACTTCCTCCTCAAACCCGAGTGCTCGCTGGCCATGGAGTAGAAACGACTATTGGTCATGAGGCAGAAACCAATCCGTATTTACGTTAAAAAAATTAATTATGTTTTCTAATGTTAAAGTCTTTTTTTTAGTAAGCATTCTCTTCACTACAAATATCCTTCTCCTCAAAGCAGAGGAGGGAAGCGGTTCTATCGATGAATCGATAAAGATAAAGGTTTTTTGTGATTTTTTGAATGATTCAGAAAAAAATCATTCGTGTTATGACGAAAAAATGATGGCTTCCCACGGAGATTCTATGCTTTTGCGTTCTGGAGTCCCTGGGAATTATCTCTTCGAAGCTCTGCCTTTTGGAGGAGCAGAGTATACTCCGCTCTTGTTTGTGAGCTGGAATGATATGGTTCAATTTTGTGAATGGATCAAGAATACTCCTTCAAGGTTTGCTCCTTTCTTGAATTGCCCAGTCCCTAGCTCCACGAACATCGATCCTGAATTAAGATTGAACATACCACTTTTTCATTTAGTCAATCACGATGCCAAAGCCTTAGAACCTGTTGTGAATCCAGAGCTCCTTGCATCTGCTGGGATTGAAGAAACTATTAAACATGTTGTAGCAGGAGTTTTTATAACTTTAGGAATCCAGGCTGGGTGGCGAAATATATACGCTCCATCTACTTCTAGCGTGCAACACGAGCGTAGTTTTATGTTTCACGAAAGCACCATTCAACTAGATCAAGTCAAGGGGGTGAGGAAAGAAGAGAATAAAGTTTCCTTTGAAGAAAAGAAAACTCTCTCGCTTGCAAGCTTTAAAGAGGCTCTAGATAAATATGGAGCAGCTAAGCGATTTATTCTTGTTGAAGAAAATGGAAATCAAACTTTAGCAGTTCGACCTGTAAGGGGTAACGCACAATGGGACAACCTGAAAACTATTAATTTTCTTAGAAGGTCTCTGAAAGAAGAGTATGGTCCACGAGCTCGTACCATTGTAAGCGATGTTATTGGAGTTTCTAACTTAATTGGTGATAATAATTACCTGAGTCCCGAACGATTAAGAGAGACTTTAATAAGAGCTGAAGAGAATAAAGTTTTTTTCCAGTCTAATGTGCCTTTTCTAGAGCCAATTCTTGTTACCAAATTAGAGAGGTTATTAGACCTGTTACATGAAGCTCATTTTCAATATGATAAAGCAAAAAAACAACAAGAAACAACAAGAGAGGATCTAAATAAGTGGAAAAAAAATGTTCAAATACAAGCTAAACGAACACAAGAAAATCGAGAAAGTGCAACAAAATATTCGGAGGGATATGATGCTATAGTTCATTCGGCAAGAAAATTGGATGAAGAATGGCGCACTCTTTATAATTCGCAATCAAAACGCGCTGTGAAGGAGCATTCTTTTGGTGATTGGACGCAGGTTTTTGATGCCAAGAGAGAATTTAAAAAATCTTATAACCGAGCCAGGAGAACGATGAGTGATTTTTGTTCTGAGTTTGCAAAAGCAATTTTTTATATAAATGAAGCCAATAATCATCCTCATATTTTAAATCTTATAACTATTCGCGAGTTAGCTGAATGTTCACAGGAAGCATTAGATGAAACTTGGAAAAAAATTTCTGAGGCTTATAAAACTTTATCAAGAGAAACAAATGAAATTGAAGAGAGCATTAGAGAGATTGAAACTTTATGGAACAAAGCAGCTACTCAAGCTCAGTTAGCTGAGGACTCTTGGAGTATAGGAGCTAAATATGCTACAAATGTTCGCTTAAATGAGATCCTTGAGCGTGCAAATAGAATAAGTGAAAGTCGATACAATCTTGGACATGTCACTTCAAAAGAAGCAAAATTTCTGTGTAAATCATTTGTTGGGTCTAATTTCAAAAAAGACTTAACCGATAAAAAAGGCCAACGACTTATAAGTGAAGACGGATCAAAACAAAGTCGTCTTACTGAGTACAAAAAGCCTGGTGAATTCACAGGTTTGTTTGGTTGTCGAATGGCTAATTTGCAAAAGAAGTTAAAAAATGATTCGTGGACAAATGGCCATCTCACTGTTTCGGATATAATTTTCATTCCTTCTTCTAATCATGATCTTGACGATCATTATGTAATATCGAGTGAGGATGAGAGGGAAGGTGAGGATGTGAGTGAATTTTAAAAGTTATTCATAATATATAAGATCAAACTCAATTATAGCGACTCCATTAACTTTAATTATTCATGACATATATTATCTTAAGTTATTGAAAGGAGCTATTTCTACATGTTTTATAAAGAAGCATCCGATCGTTCCCATCAAGTTCTCTCCATGATCCAGCAGAAAGTTCTCCTAGCTCTAAATTTCCAATACTCACCCGCAGTAAACGTAAAGTAGGATGTCCAATGGCTGCAGTCATCCGACGGACCTGCCGATTTTTTCCTTCGATGAGTTCCAAGGCAATCCAGCAATCAGAAACTGTTTTTCTAACACGGATGGGCGGATCACGTGGTGGAAGGGTCGGTTGTGGATCCAATAACCAAGAGGTTGCAGGAAGAGTTTGATAATCCTGAATCCAGAGTCCCTGTTCGATTTTTTTAAGAGAATTCGTTGAAGGGATTCCCTCTACCTGAGCCCAGTAAGTACGTCGATGTGCATTTTTGGGATCAAGAAGTTTTGAATTGAGCCCAGCCTCATCGCTTAATAAGAGCAATCCCTCCGAATCGGAATCAAGACGTCCTAAGGGATAAACCCCTGCAGGGAATCCAAAATCTGCTAATGTACGATGTGAAGAACCATCAGCTGTAAATTGAGAGAGGAATCCGTACGGTTTATGAAATGCAAGTACCATGAAAAATATTCTTTCTGTTTTTTTTACTAACCTTTATGAGAGGTTGACATTGATCTCGAAGAGATAGATAGTATCAACCCTTTTATTTTTTATGGAATCATCTTTAGAATCAATTCGCAACATCGCTATCATCGCACATGTGGATCATGGCAAAACCACACTCGTCGACCAGCTTCTTAAACAAGCTGGAACCTTCCGTGCCAATGAGGCTAAGGCTTCGGAGGAGCGTATCATGGATTCTATGGATCTTGAACGTGAAAAAGGAATCACCATTAAAGCAAAAAACGCTGCTTTTAAGTGGAAAGAATATCATGTCAATATCGTCGACACTCCAGGTCATGCTGACTTTGGTGGCGAAGTAGAGCGTATCATGAAAATGGTTGATGGAGTGCTTTTGGTCGTTGATGCTCATGATGGTCCGCAGGCCCAGACAAAGTTTGTTCTAAAAAAAGCCCTCGAAAATGGAGCTAAACCGATTGTTGTCATTAATAAAATTGATCGTGAAAATGCACGCCCTCACAAAGTTCTCGACATGGTCTTCGAACTTTTCTTGGAGCTAGGAGCTAATGATTCCCAACTCGATTTCCCAGTTGTCTATGCCAGTGCTAAACAAGGCTATGCTAAGCAGGAGATTGATCAGGAGAGCATCACGATGGAGCCACTCTATGAGGCCATTATCAAATATATCCCCTGCCCTAAAAAATCAGAGGCCGCTTATTTTCAGATGCTGGTTTCCAATCTTGATTGGAGCGACTATCTCGGTCGTATTGCTTATGGCAGGATTATTAGTGGTAAAATTAAAGTCGGCGACTCCATCGTTTGTATTCACAAAGATGGTAAAAAAGAGAAAAAGAATGTAACTGCTCTTTTTGGTCACCAAGGTTTGGCTAAAATCGAACTTAAAGAGGCCTCCGAAGGAGATATTATCGGCCTTGCAGGCTTTGAAGATGTATTTATTGGTGAGACTTTGACTGATAGTGAAGAGCGTCCTGCTCTTGATTTCGTCGACATCGATCCTCCAACGATCACGATGAAGATTTGTATTAATGATGGACCCCTTGCTGGTAAAGAAGGAAAACTGGTGACAGCGCGCCAAATTAGTGAGCGCCTTGTCCGTGAAACACGGACCAATGTTTCTATTGAAGTCAAAGATACAGATACTGCTGGGCATTTTCAAATTAAGGCTCGTGGAGAGATGCAAATTGCTGTGATTGTGGAGCAGATGCGCCGTGAAGGCTTTGAGCTCCTTGTTTCACGACCTGAGGTAATTTTCAAACGAGATGCTGAGGGGAATCTCATTGAGCCCCTTGAGAGTGTCTACATCGATGTTCCAAAAGATAACCTAGGTGATATTTTACAAAGCCTTGCCGGCCGTAAAGCAGACATCATCTCAATGGACCATCAAGCGCATAGTGTCACGGTAGAGGCAGTCGTCCCAACACGTGGATTGATCGGCTTTGAAACTGATCTTGTCAATGCAACTAAAGGTCATGGCATTATGTCTCACCTCTTTAAAGAATATGCCGCTTACAAAGGAGAGATCCCGACACGTAACAACGGTGTTCTTATTTCGATGGAAAATGGAACCAGTATGGCCTACGCCCTCGATACTATCCAAGAACGTGGACGCCTCTTCATTGGACCTCAAGAAGAGGTCTATATTGGGATGGTTATTGGAGAAAATGCCCGTCCTGATGATATGCCAGTCAATCCCTGCAAGGCCAAGAAACTTTCTAATATGCGCAGTACTGGT
>JAIPKF010000077.1 GCA_021733705.1 Chthoniobacterales bacterium | reverse complement strand
GGATACTGCGTCAGCTTCGAATTGCTCCTCGGGTAGTATGAAACATACAGCCGTCGTCGCAATCCATCACCTTCCTTGTCACCATCAGGATTCATGGCGCCTTGCAACGAACCAGTATAAAATATGCGGATTATAAAAGAGTGTTATTCCTTAAAAAAAAGTAATGCTCTGTACTGGAGGCTCGCTGCTGATGCTGCTAGAAATTACTCGAGGCAGTGTCACATAAATAAAATTCTCTTCATTCCCGATCCAGGGGATCTCAATGCACGAGTCATAGCACTAAGAAAAACTCAAGAGGTACGTTATCGTTTAGAGAAGGCTCTTGAGAGAAAAGGATGCTCCTCTTTTTCTCCGTACTGGATTTTTGAAAAGGAAAAGTTGGGAGGAGCCGCCTGGAGCTATCGTTATTGGATGAATATTTCTCAGGCAAGGGACTCCTTTTGTTTTGATCAAGAAATTGCCCAGGTTCAAAAAGCGGTAGCAAACTATCAGAAGGTCTCTCCCAAGGTTAGTTGCTCCTGCGATGAGGCACTACACTGTTTTTTATATGCTCAAAAAATAGTTAAAAGGGGAATAAGGTCCTTGGACGATGAGCTACTCATCTATCGTTTTAAAACAGCAGCTTACGCAGCACTTCAGTATGCGACCCTTCAACTCAATGGTGATTCAGCGTTACTAGGAAATGATAAAAAATATTTTGATCATTGGAATATGGTACTGGATTTTGCCGCCTCTGCTTTCCAATGGAGAGTCAAGGCAGCACAAGCTACCGAGGAAAAGGAGGAAGAATGTGCACTTGATTGGTCCTTGGCTGCTCATGCTGCAAGTCTTGCTTGCGATATTGAGATGAATTGCATGGAGCTCTTTTCTTCCAGTCCAAAAGAGCTTTTGGAGCTTCTTACCCATGCTCTGAATGCAACAGAAACAGCAATGAAAAAAAGATCAGATGCTGCCTCCATGGCCTATGGAAAACAAAAAGAGACTGCTCAAGAGCTCGCTTTTTGGGCTGAACATTCCTATGAGTGCCATCTCAAAGGGCTTAAATTGTACTATCAGCAGAAATACCCACTCTCACTAGAATGGAAAAAGATCGGGGAGAATCTGGATCCGATGATCTCTGCTTGGCAAAACGTAGTTATAAAAAAAGGGAGAAATCTTTCTTGTTTTTCAAAATGGTATTGGAGCTTGGTGGCGCGGTATCGAGAGTCTCGTCACAAGAAAAAAATTGTGGCGCTTGTGTGGGACGAGTTTCAAAAACCGTGGCAAGAACTCTCTTTTTTTCTTCCAGAGCCATTATTACCCAAAGAGGAGTGTTTGAAGTCCTGGGGGGAGGGGAAAATCATTCCTGAAATAGAGTTCACCTGTAGCCATAGTTGGATTTATCAAACAGTTGGATTTTTGGAAGAGGCTAACGTGCCTTGCAATCTATCGATAGCTCCCAAAAAATGTGGTATTATGATTGCTCTCACTTCTGCTGTTGATCCCTCTTTTGGAATGAACCCTCCATTATCACCTGATGTTTTTCTAGTGGATGTTGTGGCTGATAGCTCCCCTCATCCCGCTGCTCATTTTTATATTGTTCAGAATCGGGCCCAAGCAAAGAGGCTTCATAATGCTTTTTTTATACCTCATTGGCCACAATCTCGCTTGATTCCACGGAATCCTGAACGAGGGACCTGTTTTAAGAACATTGTTTTCTTTGGAAAAAAAGAAAATCTTGCCAATGAATTAACTTCAACAGCATGGCTTCATCGGCTGGAGGAAGAGCTTGGGCTTACTTTTACAATAGCACCTCCCTCAGAATGGAATGATTATAGTCATGTGGATTGTGCCATTGGTATTCGTGATTTTTCAAAATCGTCTCATTTTCATAAACCAGCTACCAAGCTCTATAATGCATGGCTTGCAGGAGTCCCTTTTATTGGAGGAAGTGACGTTGCCTATGCCTCTGATGGGCACCCTGGCAAAGACTATCTTGTATCCACCTCCTTGGAGGAATTTTTTGTGCAGCTGCGACGACTCAAAGAGAGTGAGGCGCTTCGCTCTAGACTCATTAATAATGGGTTTACCTCAGTTAAAAACTTTACTAAGGAGGCTACCCGAGAACGTTGGAGAAAATTGATTCAAGAGATACTTCCTGAATGTGCGTTGAAACATCAAAAAGTAATCCTAAAAAAGGGCCGCAACATTTTTAATCCAGATATTTCATGCTGATCACCTGCGTAATCCGGGAAGCCAGATAGATGCTGCGTTAGACTCCCATTTTCATTTGGACAGTATGTACACATACAGCCGTCGTTGCAATCCATCACCTTCCTTCTCTGCATCAGGATTCGCGGCGCCTCGCAACGAACCAGTATGAAATATCCGGGCTAGATCTTGAGTTATTTTAAGAGCGGAAAAAAATGTGTTTTTTCTGGTAGTTCTAATCCTTCCATATCAGTTGTAGTGAGGAGAGCTTGTGCTTTTGAAGGCAGTCCTGCAAGCAAGGCGCTTCGACGTTCTAGATCAAGTTCTCCAAAGACATCATCAAGTAGAAGGAGGGGAGGGATTGATTTTTCTTGGTGGAGTAAGTTGGCTAAACCGAGTTTTAATGACAAGGCTACGGTACGCCGTTGGCCTTCCGAGCCGAAGGTGGCAGTTGGAAGATCATTAAGGGTCACAAGAAGCTCATCACGGTGAGGGCCCACCAGAGTCATTCCTAGTGCTATTTCTTTTGCTCGAGAATCTTCTAATGCCTGACGCATGGAAGTAGGAGATCCTGGTTTGTACTGTAGCGTCAGTTTTTCTTGTGAAATAGAGAAACAAGCCTTTGCTGCTTGTGGTTCTAATGCTTCGCAGAGATAGGCTCGCAGATTCATGAGTGCATCTCCGTTTTCTACTAGAATAGAATCGTAAGCCTCAACTTCACGTCGAGGTCGTTGTTTTCGTAACAGCATATTACGAGACCGAAGAGCCTTTTCATAAAATTTGAAATGATGCCTATAATCATTATTGAGTTGTAACCCTGCACTATCCAAAAAACGGCGTCGGCGCTCTCCCGGACCATTGATAATTTCTCGATCATCGGTTCCAAACCAAACAATACAACCTGTGCTTAAATAATCTGTTGTCTCTTGCTGAGTAACATCGTCAATCTGGAGTCGACGTTTGACCTGCTCTCCCGGGGCAAAGCGCATTGAGAGCTCTTTACCTCCATAGTTTCCTTCCAAAAAAAATGCTTCCTCTCCAAAGTGAATTGCCTCAGTAAGCGAATGGGTGCGCGGGGATTTGAGCCGTAGCAAGACACATGCTGCTTCCAATAGAGAGGTCTTTCCTTGAGCATTGGGCCCCATGATGAAGTTGAGTCCAGGATGTAGCTCTAGAGATTTAGAAGAAAAACAGCGAAAGTTTCTAAGCGTGAGCTTGGTGAGGATATTCACAAGGATAGAAGTTGTGACATCAATTTAGTGAATATTGCCATTTGTTATAAACTCACTCAACTCCCTCGAATTGCAGAGCAATATTCTTCCGTTTTTCTTCAAGTTCTTCCCAACGAGCGTAGCGAGTGGCAATTTGTTCCTCAAGAAAAGTGATTTTATTTTCAATTTCGTGCAATCGCTGAGGTTCTTTTTTATAAAACTCAGGATCGCAAAGCTGTGCTACGAGAAGTTCTTTTTCTGCCTCGCATTTTTCAATGAGTAGCGGCAGTTCGATGAGTTCTCTCTCTTCGCGTTTAGGAAAAACGATCGGACGTGATGGTTGTTTAAGACGCTCCGATTTTTTTTCAAGGAGGGAGAGAGGTGGAGCCGCTGCAAGCTTGGGAGCAGGACGTTGAGCAACCCAGTCATCATAGCCTCCATTATACTCCATAATTTTTCCTTCACCTTCAAAGACGAGTGTGCTGGTTACCACACTATTTAAAAAGGCTCTATCGTGAGAAACCAGAAGGAGTGTCCCGTTGTATTCTAAAATGAGTTCTTCGAGAAGCTCCATGGTTTCAGCATCGAGATCGTTCGTTGGCTCATCCATGACAAGGACATTAGCAGGTTGGAGAAAAAGTTTTGCAAGAAGCAAGCGATTACGTTCCCCTCCTGAGAGAACTTTTGCTGGCATTCGGATACGTTCACGGTGAAATAAAAAATCTTCAAGGTAGCTATGAATGTGACGAGGGCGTCCTTGAAAGATAACTGTGTCGGCATCACCAGCGACATTAGCAGCAACACTTTTTTCTGGATCGATTGCTCCACGTAGCTGATCAAAATAGACAACCTCGAGCTTTGTTCCAAGATGTAGGGATCCATGGCTAGGTGTTATTTCTCCAAGAAGGAGTTTAAGGAGTGTGGTCTTCCCTGCTCCATTGGAACCAATAATACCGATTTTATCTCCACGCCAGATGGTTGTGGTAAAATGATCCACAATGTTTATTCCCTCATAAGCAAAGCTCACTTCTTTTGCTTCAATGACTTTTTGGCCAGAAAGAGAAGTATGTTGTAACGAGAGGCGTGCTTTTCCACTCCGTTCGCGGCGTTCACTACGCTCTTGACGTAGTTTCTCGAGTGCTCGTACACGCCCTTCATTCCTAGTTCTTCTGGCTTTCACTCCTTGACGCAGCCAAGCCTCCTCTTGAGCAAGTTTCTTGTCAAAAGAAGACCACTGTTTTCCCTCTGCTTCTAAGCAAGCTGCTTTTCGCTCTAGGTATGTATTGTAATCGCAATTCCAACTTGTGAGTACTCCTCGGTCTAGTTCCACAATTCGGGTCGCTAGTTTTTTTAAAAAAGCACGATCGTGAGTTACAAAAAACAGAGTGATGGGAGTGGAGAGTAAAAAATCCTCCAACCAGAGGATGGTTTCAAGATCGAGATGGTTGGTCGGTTCATCAAGAAGGAGTAAATTAGGCTTGCCTGCAAGAGCGCGTCCTAGAAGAGTGCGCCGCTTGAGACCTCCAGAGAGGGAGCTAAAGGAATCGTCTCCTCGCAGGGAGATTCTCTCTGCCAAAGCCTCGAGGCGCATGTCACTTTCCCATTCCTCTTCTGGGTTGTTTAGGGGGAGTCCGGAGCGTAAGACTTCCATGACCGACCCTGTGATTTGATCAGGAATTTCTTGTGAAAGATAGGTCACAACGGTTCCTGGTGCAGTGATAACTTCCCCCTCCGAGGGGACCTCCTCACGAGTCATGAGTCGCATAAGACTTGTTTTTCCAGTGCCATTCCGCCCGACAAGACAGATTCGTTCCCCTCGCTCTATCTGAAGATTGACGTGATCCAAAAGAGGTAATGAACCGTAGCTTAGGGTGACTTGATGAAGTTGAAAGAGTGGCACAAGGAGGGATTAGTAATGACTCTTCTTTTTTTCTAAAAATTCGCGTCCTTTTCCAATATTCGTGTTGATGGGAATATTTTGAACGCAAAGCGGACAGTTTTCTGGCTCCCACGCTTCTAGTTTCACGGAAACGAGAGCGTGGAGTTTTGGAACAAAGCCAACGTCTTTTTGAGTAATTCCACCACGATTGCAAAGCACTCCAAGGCCGACAATGTTTCCTCCTAGGGCACGTACGAGTTCTATCACTTTTTTTACAGAACCACCGGTAGTCAACACATCCTCTAATACCAGGACATTTTTCCCAGCAAGGAGCTTCTCATATCCACGTTTGATCACAAAGTCCTTTGTTCCTTCTATTTTTTCTGCATAGAGAGCGAGTACTTCACGTTTGTGGAGCTGAGAAAGATGATGAGCTGTCCACTGCGAGAGGATGATCCCGCCTAGCGCAGGAGCAATTACAATCTCCACATTATCTTGTAGAAAGTATTCTGCAAAAAGATGACAAAGCTGTGATGTTGCTGCAGTGTGAGGGTAGAGGGCATCTTTATTGATGTAGGCAGAGCCGTGTTTACCGGAGGTGTAGACGATGTGGCTTTCGGTAACGAGTGCTTGGAGCGTGCTCAGTATTTCTAAAATATTTGATTCATTCATAAAAAAGGTCATGATTGATTAGGAAATTCTTACGTAGCTTTTTATAGAGCCCTTTTAATCTGCTGGTGAAGCTTCTCTGTCTCGCAACGAGCCACTCCTGCAAAATCAGTCCCACTTGAAGCAAAAATAATACCGCGTGAGGAGTTGATGATCATCCCTGAGCCATCCTCATTACGAGCTGCAGCGACTGTTTTTTCAACCGATCCCCCTTGCGCTCCTATTCCTGGAATGAGTAGTGGCATCTTTCCAACACGAAGCCGCACTTCTTTTATTTCTTCAGGATAAGTAGCTCCTACCACAAGACTACAGTTATTGTTACTATTCCATTCTGCTGCGACACGCTCTGCCACGACTTGATAGAGGGGGACTCCATTGACGGAGAGCTGTTGAAATTCCCCCGAACCTTCATTGGAAGTACGGCAAAGAATGATGATTCCTTTTTCTTTGCACGCTAGGAATGGTTCGAGGGCCTCTTTTCCGAGAAAAGGGTGGAGTGTGATTGCATCTGCTTTGAGATAATGAAATGCAAAAGTTACCGTTCCATTGTTAGTATTACCAATATCAGCCCGCTTGGCATCGAGAATCACAGGAACAGTCGGAGCAATTTCATGAATCAAGGAGACAGTTTTTTCAACCGATCCCCCTTGCGCTCCTATTCCTGGAATGAGTAGTGGCATCTTTCCAACACGAAGCCGCACTTCTTTTATTTCTTCAGGATAAGTAGCTCCTACCACAAGACTACA
>JAIPKF010000076.1 GCA_021733705.1 Chthoniobacterales bacterium | reverse complement strand
GTGAGGGTATAGATATCTGCAAAGACATCAGCCTTATAATTCATTAAGATGTAGGGAGGCCCCTGATATCCCCCACACGAAAAAGCACCACTTCGTTTTCCTCTGTTTTCATAGCGATCACACCAACGCTCCTCTTGGAGTCCTCGTGCTAATAGTGTCACATACTCAGATCCGAGTGGCTGAAGCGATGCTAAAACTTTTTCAATGGCATCATCGAAGGGGACATTGCTTTGGACAGTTGCTACAAGGGGAACATAGGTGTCATAGACATGGAGTTTGGGAAGTTTGAGAATACGGCGTCGTAATTCGTAGTAATGAAACAAGGGCTCCCGACGTTGCCGTACAGCACTAATAAGATGATCATAAACAGAGATGGGAATATCATCATCAAAGAGAGCTGCCTCCAAAGCAGAGGGGTAATTTCGGGCACGAGCATGGAATACATCTCCCTTCACCGAGCTTGCAAGAGTTGCTGAGAGGGTATAGCGGTGATCGGAAAATTCTTTATAAAATTTTTTGAAGGCCTCTTGTCGTGTTTTTCTGTTTGGTTTTTGTAAGAATGAACTAAAACTGCTTTGGGTGAGAACTACCTTATCCTGATGCTCATCATCGAGAGTTCCAAATATCATATCGACATTCGTAAGCTGTGAAAATGTCTCTTGATGACCTGCAATGCTCGGCCCACTTAAGGCCATGAGCCGCTCTTCTCGATCACTTAATGTGTGGGCACGTAGGCGACGCAATCTCTGGAGTGGAATCATCCATGATTGTAAAATTGGAGCAGCAAGGAAATCAGAAAACGTTTTATCCTCAATTGCTTGAATCTCTGGTGCAATGAAAGAGGTTGTTGTTTCAATATCTGTAGAGAGTGATTGAAGTCTCCCATCACGATCGAGTGCAATGCTATTGCTGCTATCCTCAGAGAGACATAACCCAGCGTAGTGACTTAGCAACTCTAGTGACTGATGTATTTTTTTTTCAAATTCTAAAAGTTCAAAAAGCTTTTCTGCGGAGCTTCCAAGCTCTCCTTTAAATTGAGTAATGTGAAGATAGTCTACGGAGAGTCTTTGAAACTCTTCTTCCCAAGCTGCCTCTGATGCAAAGAGAGGGGTAAGATCCCAAGTATCCTTGAGAGAGATCTCGCAGCGAAGAGGAAGGGTTGATTTTGATCCTTCAGGAAAGGTAGAAAAAAATAATGACATAGGGAGAGGTTAGTACAATTTTCTAGAAAGTCACACTCACTCTTAATCCAACGACAACAGCATTGGGATAAATTTGGTTGATTCCCGGATGAATGACATACTGTAAATCAGGCTGTACTGAGAGCCAAGGGGAGAGTTGAGCCTGGTAAGTCAGTTCTATATCATACGTAGTGTTAGCAGGGCCGCTTCCCAATCCCTGCTGTGTGATGTTTTTTATGCCGTCATTACTGAGCGCTCCATAAGCAAATGCTAGGCCAATAAGGTCCTGGTCACGGGTAGGAATCAGTCCTTTGTAGTTGAATCCTGAATCACAATAAAACTGTAAAACATTTCGATCTGCCGGTTCAAAAGCGATGCGGTGAAAAACTCCAAGACCTTTATCGTTTTTTTTGCCAGCAACCTTTTTATCATCAGAGCTTGAGGGGGCTTTTGAATTATTTTTATCGCAGGGGCGATAAATCATTTGATCAATGATTCCATAGAGACCGTAGTTTCCAGAAAAAGAAGCATTTTGATTGCTGAAATTAGGAAATGTCGAAGAGCTAAACCAGGCTCCCATTTTGATTTCTCCTGGCAAGTGTAATTCATAATTGGCAGCAGCTTCGGTAAGATAAAAATATCCTTGGTTTGAATTTAGATTCCAATCAAACCCGTGATTGTTGATATTTTGTGGGTAGACATTTCCTTGAAAGAGAGCTGCCTTAAGAGAAAATTGATCATTCGGTTTTAACTTAAGACGTACTCCAGGTGCACCAATAGGAAAAGCAGGTCCTCCATTGGGAATACTGGTAAAAATAAAAGCAGGCCATCCCAATGTATTGTTTATAAAGAGAGCTCCATAGTCTGAAATAACAAATTCGGAGTCAGCGACAAGCTGACCCGCACGCAATGAAATTTTATCCTCAAAAATATTTTGCTGAAGCCAAAGCTCAATATTTCTAAAGGTGTTATAAGCGCCAATATTAGAAACACCCAAAATATCACCTACTAAATAACTCGAAGGGTCTTGGCCTCCAAGGTAGAGCCAGCGAGAATAGAAACTCGCCCCTCTCCAGTTCATGAGTTTTTCTAAATTAACTACTGTGGCAAATTGAAGAACACTTGTATAGACACTCCCTGTTTTTATTCCTCCAGTGGTGTTTCCCCAAACTTCATTAATATAGGAGAAACCAAGATCAATTCCTTTTTGTGAAAGTCTATCTCTTAATCCAAACCAATTTCCTGTTGCATTATCCTCCTCTAACCATGGTTTAAACTTACGAATCGAATTATCTTGATCTGCAGCTAAATTATTAGAATCAGAATATATATCGTTGGGGTTTGTGGAGAGAGCTTGTGCCTCTAATAATTGCCCTGCCAATAATGATATGAAGAATAAAAAAAATAAAAGTGTTTGTGCAAAAAAAGAAGAAAAATCAAAAGACTTCATGAATATAGGAATTCAGCTAACCCGGATATTTCATACTAATCTACTGCGGAGGCCGGGAAGCCAGATGGATGCTGCGTTAAACTCACATTTTGATTTGGACAGTATGTACACATACAGCCCGGCATCAAAATGCTCGTCTGCCTTACCCCATCAGCCTTCGCGGTCTCCTCGTCACGATCAGTATGAAATATCCGGGTTAGCACTATCTGTAATTTATAAAATATTTGATGATTCCATAAGTGCAGTCAGTAACATCGAGCTTATCAATACCTTCGTGAAAATATTTTCTTTGATTAATTCATGATAATGAAGTGAGGGATCTTTCCTAACAGTTTAGGATGAAGTCCTCTCTTTTTAGGGATAAGTCCCTTCTCAACACAATAGGCAGAAATAGTTGCTACAATTTCACGAGCTGTACGTCGACGATCCATTGAAACACCACTGCCGAGGGCTCCTCCTACAGAACCTCCAGCATTAATGAGAGCATTAGAGAGAACAAAGGGTCCTATTGGGGTGAATGCTGCGGCCGCTCCTGGAGCCATTCCAGAACCTCCTGTTGTTTTCATTTTTAAAAGAAGAGATTGTTTTGAGTTTCCGGAGAGATCAATAAGCTGAACATCTGTTTCCATTTTTGTTTTCCCAAGTCCTAGTCCAATCCCTGCCCTCAGGATTCTGCTTCCTTCCTGGACAACTTCAAAAGAACCTTTCAGGAGCCAAAAATTTCCTGTGGGAGGGGCTTCGCCAGGCAGCAACAAAAAAGTAGGAGCAATCCGTTTATTGAGACGAAGTAAAAGGTCATTTGCTAATTGAGTCCGTTCATTTTCAATGAGCTTCATCAGATCTTTTCCTTTACGATTCACTTGGAAATGCAAAGGAGGAGCTTCGAAACTTTCAATATAGATGCGTTCTGGAAGATGTGCTGGATGAGAGTTGCTCGGAACAATATGATTCACACTTACAGAGGCACAGCTGATGATAGAGAAAGCAAGGATGCTGATGATGACATAACGAAGGTAAACGAGGTATAGAGAGTGCTTCACAATGAAGGGGTAAAAACCGAAGTAAGGGGCTAAGGTTATAAGCTCCCCATTTTTTTAAAACTTTAAACTGTCATATCAGTGAATATTTTTTCAATATCAAGAAATGAACATTGATCTCATTATCATGGTACCTTTTGTTATCATGCTCTTGGCCGTAGCATTCATGCCTTTTGTACATAGTAGTTGGTGGAACTCACATTATAAAAAAGTTTCACTCTTTTTATCAGGAATTATTATCCTCTACTATCTCTTGGTGCGGCATGATGCTCCTCGGTTGGGTATTCTTTTAAGTGAATATTTTAGTTTTATTGTTCTTATAGGATCACTTTTTGTGGTCACTGGAGGAATTTATTTGCGTGTTCAAGGAGAAGCAACACCAGCGAGGAATACTATTTTTTTAATACTCGGTTCCATGATGGCAGTTTTTATTGGAACTACTGGAGCCTCTATGCTTCTGATTCGGCCTTGGATTTATAGCAACCGTTATCGCATCACAGCTTTTCATATAATATTTTTTATTTTTATGATTAGTAATATTGGTGGATGTCTAAGCCCTATTGGTGATCCACCTCTTTTTTTAGGGTACCTTCGTGGAGTCCCTTTTTTTTGGCTTTTTCAACATCTTTGGGCTGCTTGGCTGATTGCCATGACTTTACTAGCTACTATTTTTTATTTTTTAGATAGGAGAAATTTTCTTCAAGCGCCACCCTCTATTCGTGATCTTGAAACAAAAAAGGAGACATGGACATTTCAGGGATTATTTAATCTTCTCTTTTTAGCAGTCATTATTGGGGCTGTTTTTTTGCCAAGTCCGTGGAGAGAAATAACAATGATCCTTGCTGCTCTGAGTTCTTATTTATTGACTTCAAAAAATATTTTTATAGCAAATAAATTCACATTTCATCCTATAGAAGAGGTTGCCTGGCTTTTCTTTGGTATTTTTTCAACAATGGTTCCTGTTCTTGATTACTTGGAAGAGCGAGTAGCTTTGACCTCTTCTTATCCTGCTCTGAACCCTATTCATTTTTATTATATAACTGGTTTTCTCTCCACCTGCTTGGACAATGCTCCTACTTACTTAGCGTTGCTTCAGCTTCATTTGGGAATACATGGAATGAGTATTGAGAAAGCAAGTGATGTCGCCTATGCGGCCACACATGCTCCTCAATTTCTTACTGCAATTGCGCTTGGAGCAGTTTTTTTTGGAGCTACTACCTACATTGGTAATGGTCCTAACTTCATGGTCAAAAGTATTGCTGAAGATGCAAAGATTCGAATGCCAAATTTCCTGCATTATATTATCTTCTATTCATTACCAATCTTAGCTCCCATCTTAGTGCTCATTGGATGGATGTTTTGTAGCTAGAATTCATTTTCTCTATAGCGATCGATGATGCAATCTCAAGTGGCATTAGTGAGCTCGATCATGTAAGCTCCCTTTTTATGTCATCTTTTATTCATCAGTTAGAACAGCTCATTGCAGGTGCTGTTCAGGTATATAGTAAAGAGGAGCTTGGAAAAAAACTTTCTCTTGGAAAACCTCTTAGAATCAAACTGGGAGTCGATCCTACCTCCTCAGATATTCATCTAGGACATACGGTAGTATTAGAAAAATTACGTCAATTTCAAGAGCTTGGTCACCAAGCGATCCTTATTATTGGTGATTATACCGCAATGATAGGGGATCCCAGTGGGCGCTCGGTGACTCGACCTCCACTCTCGCATGAGCAGGTTCTAGAGCATGCCAAGAGTTATCAATCCCAAGCTTTTAAAATTTTAGATTCTGAGAAAACGGAGGTCCGCTTCAATAGTGAGTGGCTTTCTCCTATGCGATTTGCAGAGGTGATCGCCCTCAACGGTCGTGTTACGCTTCAGCAGATGTTAAAGAGAGAAGATTTTCGGAACCGGTTGGATCAAGGTCATCCCATTCATCTTCATGAGCTCCAATATCCGCTCATGCAAGGATGGGATTCAGTGATGGTCCAGGCCGATGTTGAGCTAGGGGGAACCGATCAGCTTTTTAATTTGCTGGTTGGACGCGATCTTCAGTGTGAGGAAAAACAAGTAGAACAAGTTGTCATGACTCTTCCCTTGCTTGTGGGACTCGACGGAGTTCAGAAGATGAGCAAGAGTCTTGAAAATTTTGTAGGTGTTGATGAAGCTCCCGGCACCATGTTTGGTAAACTAATGAGTATTTCTGATGAGCTCATGGAGAGCTACTACACCCTTTTGCTTGGTGAGAAATTAGATCTCACAATGCATCCCATGGAGGCTAAGAAATCATTGGCAGAGCGCCTTGTGGGACGCTATCACACACTAGAAGCTGCTCATGATGCCCGTGGAGAATTTGAGCTTCGCTTTTCAAAGCGTGATCTAGAAGCTGCAGACCTGCCCACATATTTTCCAACAACGCATCAACCCCGTGATATAACCTCTTTAGTTGTGGAGGCATTTCAACAATCCTTTGGCATTGCCAAATCACGTAGTGATGCGCGCCGTCTTATTGAGGGGGGAAGTGTGACTTGGGCAGGAGAAAAAATTTCAGATCCTAAAAGTGTGATTGAATTTAGTGCAGGAGGAGTGCTCAAGCTCGATCGTAAAAATGCAGTGAGAGTAAGATGACGCAGTAGTTAAAATCTATTAAATGGATCACCATGCATATCTAATGGTCCTGTCTCATAATCAGGAGTTCCATCAGGAGTCATGCGGTAGCGTCCAGAAGGAGATGCCACATCACGTTGAGAGTCATGGTCACTATTATTTTCTGAATCACTACTAACTGCTGAAGGAGGAGTTTGGGATGATTTTTTTTGAGTGCTGATTTTTGGATTGATGGATTGTGTAAGATCTGAAGCCATAGCACGCATCTTGTTTTTAGCCACCTCCATTTGAGTCGATGTTTCATACTTCCCAGCTAGTTCTAATGCAATTTTTTTAATCGGAATGTGATTAGTATCTTTTTGTGCCCACTTCTCATCCTGTTTCATTGACTCCCAGTCTTCCTTGAGGTCCTCTAGGTTAGTCCCACAATAGATGTGAGTATCTGCTTTTTTCAAATCTT
>JAIPKF010000075.1 GCA_021733705.1 Chthoniobacterales bacterium | reverse complement strand
CACCTATGTTCACATTTGCAATCGTCATAGGAACTCCGAACAAGGAGCTTCCAAAAGGCAACACTCCCAATACAAGAATAGGTGGAACCATGGACAATTTCGAGGCGAGCCTAAAATAGAAATAATTAGCACTTTTCGGAGTAAAATTTTCTTTGAGTAGCAATTTTGCTGCATCTGCAACAGGCTGCAAAAGACCTTGCCAGCCGACCCGATTGGGGCCAAGTCGATCTTGAATGAGCGCACTCACACGTCGTTCTGCATATACCGTGTAGGAGACAAGCCCCAAAATCAAAGCAAGGAGGAGGATTGATTTTATTAATGTTGTCCAGATCAAAAATCCCGTAGGACTCATGCAGCACTCTCCTAGCGACTTTACCAATGACCAGGCTGCTGGAGAAAAAAATTGACTGATAAAATTAGAAACATCCATGGTTCTTATAATTGTCAGTGAATCTTACAACGGTCTCTTACTCCTGTCGAGTGCCTAATCTCAACACGGATATTTGATTTCACCATTGGCAGTTTTCACAAGGCAGTTCAGAGTCATTGCGATTTCTTTCAATAATCATGATTTTCCTCTTTTTTATCTTCACTCTTTTTATTGGAAGCAGTGCCGTCATGGCAGATAAAGAGTGCTCATGGCAGGAAACACTCATTAAAATTAATCAAGCACACCCCAAGAGAGTTGTAGATTTTTCAAAAGCCATGGGAGGTGGTATTGATGGGCACGATAAAGATAGAGTTTTTTGCATTGATTCCAAGGCCATAATGTCCAATGGAAAAAAATCAGTAGTGAAAAAAAAACCTCAGAATTTTGTAATACAACAGATGTTGAGGGCTGGACTCCAACCTCTTTCATGCCGTCTTCGTACGGAGCTGGGAATAGAATCATGGCATTGGAATCCTTCTGGCCAATGGAGTGATGCAGAGCATCAACAAGGTTATTGGACCTCGTCGAATCAATCAACACTCCCTATTACTGAAAGTTATGGCTACCGTCTACCACGTCGTGGCAACACTTTAGATGAAGCTAATAATGATAGCTATTCGCGTCTCGACGATGGCAATCTCAATACTTTTTGGAAAAGCAACCCCTATCTCACCTCTTACTATACTGGAGAGTCCGATTCCAAGCACCCTCAATGGGTGCTCATCGATTTTGGAAAACCAGTTCTCATCAATGCAGCTCGCCTTCATTGGAAGGATCCTTTTGCTAAAAAATATCGTATTCAATATTCATGCGGAGGGGATCTCTATTTTGGTCATAACCGTAATTGGCATGATTTTCCGAACGGAAAATTTATTAAATCATCCGGAGGTGCACCCATGCTTCATCTGGGAACACCACATAATTTTTTTGGAACACCACTTCCAATCCAGTATCTTAGAATTTTAATGACGGAAAGTTCAGGAACGGCAAGGTCAGGAAGTAAAGATCCTAGAGATTTTATGGGATATGCCCTTGGTGAAATTGAATGTGGATTTTTAGAATCTAAAAAATTTTTGGATCAAATCATCCATCGTCCTGATCAAAAACAAACAGTAATTTATGCTTCCTCTACAGATCCATGGCATCGTGCGTGCGATAGAGATGAAAGAACCCAACAGCCAGGGCTCGATCTTATCGCAGAGTCAGGACTAGGAAATGCTCAACCCATTCTTTGGTCAGTGCCATTTTTTTATGACACCCCGGAAAATGCTGCTTCTGAGGTCGATTTTTTAAAAAAACGTGGTTACCTCTTTGCTTCTCAGTGTATCGAACTCGGTGAAGAGTCTGATGGACAGCGAGTCGATCCTAAGGATGTGGGAGAGCTCTATGCTCAAACATCAAAAAAAATACATTCTTCTCATTCCGATCTTAGTCTGGGAGGGCTCAGTTTTGTAACAATTGATGTGAACCCTGGTGATCTTATTTATAGAGTTGATAAGAGGCCTTGGTTACACCGTTTTTTGAAACAACTTAAAAAAAAGAGAGAACGAAAAAATTTTCAATTCCTTACTTTTGAATGGTACCCTTTTGATGATTTATTGCTTCCAGCAGCTCCTTTATTAATCAATCAACCACGTCGATTAAAAGAGTCTGTGGAAAGAATGCGTCACGGGGGTATTCCAAAAAAAATGCCTCTCATGATTAGCGAATATGGTTACTCTGTTTTTTCAGGAGAGCCCGAAGTAACACTGGCGGCAGCATTGCTGCAGGCTGATATTGCAGCAACATTTTTATTACTCGGAGGAACAACCTCCTATCTCTACGGTTATGAACCCAATCATTTAGAATGCAATTATGGAAACTCTTGGGGGAATCTCATGATGTTTCTTCAAAGCAAAGAGAATCCAGAACACCTTCAACCCCTCCCCACCTTTTACTGTTCGCAGCTCCTAACTCAACAATGGGCTCCCCCCTCTGGTGGTCCGTGTGACATTTATTCTACCACAATAAAATCGGAAAAAAAAAGGGAGACTCCTGATTTGAGTGCTTATTTTCTCTCTGCTAAGGATCATGGCAACAGGTGGAATGCACTCCTTCTTGTCAATAAAAACCCAAAAACGGCCACCCGCTTCAAATGCATATGGGATAGCTCTCTTGAAACCACATGGTTAGCCCACATATTTCATACTGATCGCAACGAGGAGGCTGCGAAGGCTAATGGGGCCAGGCGAGCGATGAAGTCTGACGACGGCTGTGTCGATACACACTGCCCGAGGAGGACTTCGAGATCAACGCAGCATCCAGCTGGCTTCCCGGCTTCCGCAGGTGATAAGTATGAAATATTCGGGGTAGATAACATCACGGGTACATGGGATTGCTATTCCTATTCTTCAGATCAGTACCAGTGGCACGCTGCAGGAGCACAAGGGTACCCCAAGCGCAACCAGCCTCCTTCAAAATTTTTATGCCAAGCAGAGGTTACAAGAGGATTTCTTACCACATCTCTCGAGTTTAAAAAAAATGGAGTCCCCATCATTCTTCCTCCTTGGTCGATCACTGTTCTCCAGCACAAGAATTTACCTCGCAGAAATCATCATCATCTTTTCTCACCATGAATCGATTCGTAAAATAATGATTTCTCATCATCCTCAATTTCCACTATACGTGAAACATGCTTGAAATTTTACAAAAAGGGGGACCCCTCATGGGAATTATCCTACTCTGCAGCGTGGTAGCCCTCGGTGTCTTTTTTGAACGATTGCTTTACCTTCATCGTGTTTCTATACGTGTTGGAGAATTTCTTGAAGGGCTTCATCTTTTACTTCAAAGGGATCATCTCGAGGAGGCATTGCAAGAATGTGTCACTATTTCAGGACCAGTCGCCCGAGTCTTACAAGCTGCCTTACAAAAACCTGATTCAAGCCGTACCGAACTTAAAGAAATCACCACTGATGCTGGTCTTCTAGAATTACCCAAGCTGGAACGTAACCTCTCTATTCTTTCCATGTTAGCCTACATTACCCCATTGGTTGGACTGCTTGGAACAGTACTTGGTCTTTTGGATGCTTTTCTTGCGATTTCAACTCATGGGGGTTATGCCACTACTGCAGATATCGCAAAAGGAATTTTTGAAAGCCTTATTACCACTGCAGCAAGTCTGGCCGTTGCTATTCCAGCTTTCTTGGCCTATAGTTATCTTTCCTCTCGGGTAAACGACCTCATCCACGATATGGAGCGAGCCGGTATTGAAATTGTCCAACTCCTCGTAGATCGTCAGCAAGCAGCACGTAAGTCGGATTAAGCTCACGTTCCTCTGCAACAAAGCAGCCTTTATCATGCGACTCCGCCGAACACAAGAACCTGGTTCTCTATTTTTCTTTTTAGCTCCTGCTTTGAGTACGGCACTCTGCTTGATTTTCTTTCTTCTCATTGGAGGAACACTTTTATTGCAACCAGGAATTGCAATAAAAGCCCCTCAATCCCCATTTTTGCTCGTTCCCCATCATGACCCTCGTGTTGTTAGCATTACTGGAAGTCCTTTACCTGCGATCTATTTTAACAATCAAGAAGTCTCTTTAGATCAATTAAAAAATCTTCTTCTCAGTAGTGGTGTTAAAAGCAGCCTTATTATCAAAGCAGATCAACAAGCTCCTTATGATCTACTCGTGCAAGTGATGACGATTGGTGTCAACTGTGGCTTTTCTGTTATCTTGGCCACGAGCACTAGTTCAGCTGAATGAAAAATCCGATTTCTTTTGCAAAAAGGATGAAAGCCTACGATATCAGAGTCTCCGACGTTACAAACCTCCTCTTCGAATGGCCTATTAAAAAAGCTCCTAGACTCGCATTGCCATTCTTTATTTTTTTAGCAGTACTTCTTCATTTCTCCACAATTTATATTTTTAACATTGTGTATGAATCGCCTCATGCCAGCAAAATAAAGACAGCCCAGGTTTTTTTCTTGTTGCCAGATTCACAAGCCTCACAGCAGATCGCCGTATGGCTCCAGGCCAATGATCCAGCTGTTTTTTCGCCTCTGAAAACTATTCAACACAATCATCCTAAAATTCCTGAATCTATTTATCAACTCAGCCAGCCAACCCCTTCATTACATCCGCTACCAGATTCTCATGAAGATATACTCACTCCGCTCTTACCTCCAACGGATGAGTTAGTACTCCCTAAGATTTCCCTATCACCACTCAATCCATCTGCTACTAAAGAGGTCATTTCGCCAACAATCATTAGTACAACAACTACTGTTAAGCTGCTTGAACCACTGGCACATCGAGCCCCTACTCCCATTGCTGATTTAGGCTATCCTTCGTTACCTTCGGGCGTCAGCTCTCCAACGCAACCTACGATGCTCACTGTCAATATTGATTCATTGGGAATTCCACGTCATATTATTATCACACAGTCATCTCAAAATGAAGCAGCAGATGAAGCGGCAACGGAGTGGCTCATGAAACGTCGCTTTGCTCCAGCAAAAGAGGGGGCCTGGGGGCCTCTTTTAATTTATTGGGGAAATAAATAAATCTGACCTTACCCAAATATTTCATACGACCAATGCTCATGATCCAACTTACCCTTCCTTGGTTTGTTTTTATTTATCTTACGGTTTTTCTTGCTGGCATCTTAATCTTTTGGATAGGGTATGAGATGCTTCAAAAACGACTCTCTTACTCGGCCTCTCGACACATGACCCGCTGTCGTATCTGCTGCGGGCTTTTGAAACCCTCTTCTACTAACGAGCTCTTATGCTGCCCTTCCTGTGGAAGCCTCAATGAGCCTAATCACCAAGGAGGACTCTAATTATGGGTATGTGGATTGGAAGAAATCGTAAGGCTCGCGTCACTTACGGATTTGATGAAATCGCGCTTGTTCCTGGTAATGTCACGATAAATCCAGAAGAAGTTGATACAGCTTTTTGTATTCCCTGCAAAGATGGAAGATCTCTCAAGCTCTCTATTCCAATTATGGCAAGTGCCATGGATGGAGTCGTCGATGTTCGATTTGCTATTGCGATGGGCAAACTAGGGGGAGTCGCTGTTCTCAATCTTGATGGTGTCCAAACACGTTATGAAGATCCTGATGCTATCCTCGCAGAGATCCTCACAGCTGATAAGGAGCATGTCACCGCATTGCTCCAAAAGATGTATCAAGCGCCCGTTCGCGATGATCTTATCGCAAAAAGAGTCTCTGATATTAAGGCTGCAGGGGGACTTGTTGCTGTGAGCTCTATTCCTCAACGTGCTAGCCATGTCGGTCTTATAGCAGCAGAGGCAGGGGCTGATCTTTTTGTTGTACAAAGCACTGTTTCAACAGTCCGTCACATCTCCACCAAATATCCAACACTCGATTTAGCAGACTTCTGTGCAACAATGCCAATTCCTGTCATTGTGGGTAATGCTGTTGGATACGAGGTAACATTAGAGTTAATGGAATGTGGAGTGAGTGGTGTTCTCATTGGGGTTGGCCCAGGAGCTGCATGCACATCACGAGGTGTTCTAGGACTCGGTGTTCCTCAAGTTACTGCTACAGTCGATTGTGCCGCAGCACGAGATGCTTATTTTAAAAAAACAAGCCGTTATGTCCCTATTATTACTGATGGCGGCATGAGTAAGGGAGGGGATGTCTGCAAAGCTTTGGCTTGTGGCTCCGATGCAGTGATGGTTGGAAGTGCTTTTGCAAAAGCATTTGAGGCACCTGGTAAAGGGTATCATTGGGGAATGGCAACACCTCACGCCAATCTCCCTCGTGGAACACGTATTCATGTGGGAGCTACTGGATCACTCGAACAAATTCTTTTTGGCCCTGCTGTTGTTGACGATGGAAGTCAAAACCTTGTTGGTGCTATTACAACTTGTATGGGTAACGTTGGTGCTAGCACCATTAAGGAATTCCAGGAGACAGAAATTATCATTGCTCCATCTATAAAGACTGAAGGAAAACTTTTCCAAACTGTTCAGAATGTTGGAATGGGGACCCGCTAAAGGTGAGCAATGAGAAATGGGTAATGAGTTTGTGAACACCATTTTGAAAATGATTTTTTTGGAAAAAATTCATCGTCAGTGGCGTTTTACTCTTCAAAGAGTAGGCCTACAGCACCTCTTTACTCTTTACTCCTTACTCATTACTGCATCTGCTTTCCTTCTCACCGGCTGCATGACCGCAGAACCTCGAGTGGTAAAGCTTGAAAAAGCAAATGCACTCCCTTTGCAGATCAACTCCGATTTTGCTTTTCGCAAAGAGACACAGTTCCTCAACGATCCAACCACATTTAGAACGAGCCACTCCGAAGCAGTCAACTTCCAACGTCGTGCCTACATGTGGCCTGCCACTACTTCCATTGACAAAAATGAACTTCGTGGCAATTACTTTAACTTTTATTGG
>JAIPKF010000001.1 GCA_021733705.1 Chthoniobacterales bacterium | reverse complement strand
AAATCACAATTCGAGACCAACGCAGTAATGATGAGCTTTCCACAAGCCGTAATAGATTTAGTGTGAAATATGCGGGCTAGCATTATTGGCGCTAGCATTTTCATGTTAGCTCAATATACTAACACCTATGAAAACCATTCTTGTTGCTGTTGATCTTAGCCCCACTAGTGCTCAAATCGTGAATGCCGCTGCCGATTTGGCAGAACCGCTGCAAGCTAAAATTATCCTACTTCATGTTATTTCCGCAGTGAGTGCTTATACTCCAATAGGCTCCTCTATGGATGCAGTTGCAATTCCAGTTCCTCCCTCTAAAGAAGAGATTCAAGAAATTAAAAAAGACCTTGATTCATTAGTAGCTCCTTTAAAAAACCGTGGAATTACTTTTGAAACAGTTGCCAAAGTAGGGCTTCCTTTAGAAGAAATCCAGAATTACTCTGCTCATTCCTCTATTGTGGTTGTTGGTTCTCATGGTCACGGCGGATTATACCATCTTTTTAATGGGAGTGTTGTCACCGTTCTCCTCAAACATGCAACGAAGCCTATACTTGTAGTTCCTGTTCGAGAAAAATAGTCGTTTACCAACCTCATGCTATCTTGCTGGGATTATGTGATCACCATTCAATCCCAAAAATGACTAAACCATTTTGTTTCCCAAGCTGATTAGGATTTTCAGAGACCATTTCTTGGCCATCACCATAGGATTCAGAGGCAAAAGGACTCAGCATTTCCCAAGGCCTTTTAGATTGATAGGCTTTCGTTAGAATGCCATCTGGAGTAATTAGCGATTCTCTCTCCACTTTTTTTTGAATTGTGTGAGTTTTTTTCTTAGGAGCAACAAACTGATTGTCAGGCTGTGTGGTTTGTTGAGCAAAGAGAATACTGTTTCCCGAAAGCAGAAATAGAAAGAGAGCTAAAATTATAAAAAAAACTCGAATATTCATTGATTGATTCCTAGCTGGAAGCTCTCGTTAGAGCAAGCTTGAGTGGCTTGATCGCGTTGAAATGCTTTTTTTCTTTCTCGATGGCACATGAAAATAAGTGTGATAATGTAAGCAATAATTGTGGCAGGAATAGCAATAATGATCGAGCCAAGAAGCCATGGATAGAGAATAGTGATGAAGTTTTCCCATTGTAAGATTTCAGAGAGCTTAAAATCTGTTCTGAGTAATTTTGGTGCAAATTGATGTGGATTACTTAAAATCCAGTGGCCTATTTGAAACTCAAGTCGATAAAGGAATGGCCAGCTCCAGCAAAAAATATCATGCAATGTGACTCCGACAACAGCAGCAATAAGGTTGCAGCGGGTAACTAGAGATGTTCCTAGCGCTAAGAGTGTTTTAAATCCAAAAACTGGGATAAATCCAAAAAAGACACCGATAGCCATACCTCCTGCCATAGCATGAGGACAATCATGTGCTTTAATAAAGCGCTCCCAGAGCTCGTGTAGATGATGAATAATAGAACGTATCATCTCATTTTCTTGTTTTAAGAAGTTGATCGGGATTTAACTTCCTTAATGCTGGTTGAGTAAAGAGTCCATCTTTGCGAATGAGCACATCATCAAACCAAATTTCACCACCACCGTAATCTTTTCGCTGAATAGAGACCATGTCCCAATGAATCGCACTTTTGTTTTTGTTGCCAGCAATCTCGTATGCTTGACCTGGTGTAAAATGAAACGATCCAGCTATTTTTTCATCAAAGAGAATATCTCGCATCGGATCCAAAATATGAGGATTAAAACCAAGAGAAAATTCTCCTATATAACGTGCTCCCGGATCAGTATCTAAAATTTCATTGAGTGCCTTGGTATCACTCGAAGTAGCCTTGATAATTTTTCCTTTAGCAAAAACAAGGTGGATGTTTTCAAAGCCGATACCTCGGTAAATGGTGGGTGCATTAAAAGTAATCTCTCCCTCTACTGAGTTTTTGACTGGACAGCTAAAAACCTCCCCATCAGGAATATTAAATTCTCCACCACACATGACAGAGCCAATTCCTTTGATGCTAAAACGTAAATCTGTTCCAGGCCCTTTTATCGCAACACGGTCAGTGCGATCCATAAGGTCTTTGAGTGCCTTCATTCCTGGCTGCATACGGGCATAATCGAGTGTACAGACACGAAAGAAGAATTCTTCAAAAGCCTCCGTGCTTTGATGTGCCTGTTGGGCCATTGAATCTGTGGGCCAACGAAGGACGACCCAACGTGTTTTATTGACACGATAATTGGAAAGTGGTTTTAACGTTTCTGAAAGAATATTCATTTTTTCTTGTGGCACATCAGCCATTTCAGCAATATTTTTGCTTCCTCGAACACAAATATAAGCCTGCATTTTTTTCATGCGTGCTAAATCTAGTTCCAATATCGTAGAGGCTTGCTGCTCGGAAATCCCTAAAGCCATTTCACGAGCAATTTTTCCTGAGTGAAGCTGCACAAAAGGAAATGCACCACATTTTCTCACAGCACGTAGAAGCGCAATCACAAAGGATTCTGGAGTGTCATGAGCATCAAGGAGCACATGATCTCCTTTTTTTAACTTAGTAGAATGCTCTGTGAGGACTCTGGCAAGTGCTTCGTAGGCGGGGTTATTCGTCATAAAGAAAAAATTTTAAGAAAATGAATCATGATATTGAAGTGTGTAACTACAGCGCAGCGTGTTTAAATTAAAAAGGAAAGCATTTCTAATATTCCACAGACAAGGTCATCGTTTTATTTTACTACTGCGATTCCCCATGCAACCTTTTCAAATATTTTTCCGGATCTTTATTAAAATCCTTCACACACTCTTCGCAGCAAAAGCGAACTTCAGTTCCATCATGTTGGATAATGAAAGGAGGTCCCATAACCCCTAAAGGATTTTCAGAAACAACGCAGGTTGAAAGTGGATAGGGAGTGGGTGAGGTTGTTTTTTTAGACCCCTCTGTTGCTAAGCAACTAAAGGAAGTTAGCACCAAAAAAAAGAGCGTATTGAAGAAGATTTTAAAAAAGGTGAAGGAATTTTTCATTTATGGTAAATTCTACGATTTTCCTCTGCGTTGCACAAGTTCTCTACTCATCTTCTTTTTTTCATGAAGCGATCTCTATCTCTCTCTCCACAGTGGATTTTATATTTGTGTCTTGCTGGGTCTGCTCTTGGATGGGGATGGGGTTGGGTTGGCATTCGTGCAGCGCTTCATGGTTACACCCCCGGACAATTAGCTCTTGGCCGCTACACAATTGCATCGTTGGTTCTTTTGCCTTTCTGGGGGTGGCACGGAGCACACCTTCCATCATGGCGCCATTTTCCATTCATCGTAATAATGGGAATAACTGGATTTAGTATTTACAATTATTGTGTAAATCGTGGCGAAGTAACGATTACAGCAGGAACAGCAGCTCTCTTAGGGGCACTTCTTCCCATTTTGATAGCACTTGGGGCTCGTTATTTTTTTTCTGAAAAATTGACGCATCTCGGGTGGCTGGGTGTTTTTATTGCTTTTAGTGGTGTTGTAATTACTGCAATAGGAGCACATGGATCACTACATTTCTCACGGGGAGCTTTATTAGTAATACTCGCAATGATTAGTGCTTCTATTTATGGCCTTCTCATGAAGAAAATGCTGAGTCATTACTCTCCTCTTGAAATCACCACCTGGTCTATTTGGATAGGAACTTTTGCGCTGATTCCTTTTGGGGGTGGATTGAGCAAGGCGCTATTTTCTGCTCCTCGTCTAGCAACTCTCAATATGCTTCTCTTAGGAATTTTTCCAGGAGCCCTTTGCTATCTTCTCTATGCCTACACAAGTAGTAAAACGAATATGGCTCAAGTAGCTAGCTGGATGTTCCTCTTGCCTCTCCTTTCCATTCTCTTAGGATGGCTGTTACTTGGAGAGCTTCCAACACTGATGTCATTCGCAGGTGGTTCTATCACCTTCTTAGGAGCTTATCTAGTGAATGTGAGAGGTCATATTGCTGGGTGATCACTCTACTACATCACCAAATTCAATTTGTAAATGACGAGCTAATCGAATGAGTTCAGACGAGGGATGTTTTTTGAAGCCGATTACTTTTTCTAAATCAACAAGTGTCACATGGCTCTCTTCTAAACCAGTCATACTGCCACTCTCTCCTTGGAGAAGACCTAGAACAGCCATTTCTCCAAAGCGAGCTCCTAGGATACGATCAAAATGGGTTGGAATACCTCCGCGTTGGACGTGTCCCAAAACTGTTTTACGAATTTCCTGATCAAAGGAGACCCCTTGTTCTTCAACAAGCATTCGGGAAATAAACGTTTCAGCATCACAAACACCCTCCGCAAGGACAATAATGGAATTATCACGTGTTTTTTCAAAACGGGATCGAAGAAGATGAATAATACGACTCATATTGTGGGCAAATTCTGGAATAACAGCTACCTCTGCTCCACAGCTAATGGCCGTAGTTAAGGCGAGAAAGCCAGAATTGCGGCCCATCACTTCAATAAGAAAGCAGCGCCTGTGAGAGCGAGCCGTGTCACGGATACGATCGATAAGCTGCATGATCGTATTGGCCGCAGTATCAGCGCCGATGGCCATTTCGGTTCCAAGCATATCATTATCGATGCTTGCAGGGATGCCAATTACAGGAAACCCCCGCCGATGCAGCTCTCGAGCACCCGTGAGGGAACCATCACCTCCAATAACAACTAAACCTTGGATTCCCAGTTGGATTAATCGTTCTTTAGCTTCATCAATACCAACGGGGTCATAAAAACGCTTGCAGCGACTTGATTGCAAAATGGTACCTCCGCGATCAATCATTCCAGAAAGAATGGTTCCCGTTAATTTTTCTACAGCCCCTTCAAAAATTCCGTCGTAGCCATTGCTGATACCAATCACATCACAACCTCTCTCCATGGCCGTTCGCACAACAGAACGGATAGCAGGATTCATTCCAGGGGCATCTCCTCCAGATGTAAGAACAGCAATATTTTGAAGCATATTTAGAATAGTATATTTTTTTTGAACGTGAGACAACTTTTTCGGTCTATCATTATGTAGTTTATTTAGCGGGCCATCGCGATCTGTTTCTTGGTTTTTTCAGGTCGAGTAACGGTGGTCCGCTCTTCTAAAAACGGGCCACTGCGATCTGTTTCTTGGTTTTTTCAGATCGAGTAACAGTGGCCCGTCCCCATTTTATCAAATCATACGATCTCCGTTGGTGATCAGTATGAAATATCCGGGTCAACCCGGATATTTCACACTAAATCTATTACGACTTGTGGAAAGCTCATTATTACTGTGTTGGTCTCGAATTGTGATTTGTGCAGTATGTGCTCATACAGCCCGGCATCACAATCCTTCGCCCGCCTTGTACTCATAAGCTTTGCACGGCGCCTCATGACGCTTCAGTATGAAATATCCGGGTTAATAAGATTTTCCAAAAAGAACCCGTTGTGAGCTTGGTTCCCCAGTAAATGGACATATTCCGCAAAGAGGGTTCTCCTCGAGAGGGATGCAGCGTATGGTAACCTTGAGTTCCTCTTTAATCCTAGCTTCCACTTCAGCAGAACCGTTCCAATGGGTTAATGCAAAGCCACCATGAATTTCAGGTTGAGTTTTGTTTGTTGGGGTAAAGAATTCATAGAACTCTTCCTTGGTATCAATCTTACGAGTATGGGTATTACGAAAAGCAAGAGCACGATCCAAAAGTGAGTGTTGAATTTCAGCTAAGATTTCTGGAAGACGTTGTGACAGGAGGCTCCATGGGATTGACTCTTTTTCTTTGGGCCCACGATCGCGTCGTCCAAGAGCCACCGTCTCTGCTTCACAATCACGTGGTCCAATCTCTAAGCGTAGTGGGGCTCCGCGTTTGATCCAATCCCAGCTTTTTGTGCTTCCATTGATATCACGAGTATCGATCTCGACTCGAATTGCCTCTCCTAAATACGAGGCAGATCGAAGAAGTGTGGCGATCTCTTCAGCTTTTTCAAGAATAGGGGCGCGCTGTTCTTCTTTCGGTATAAAAGGAATAATGATCACTTGGCTCGGCGCAATTCTCGGAGGTAAGATAGCTCCATCATCATCTCCATGAGCCATCAGGAGTGTCCCGACCAACCGTGTACTGACTCCCCAGCTTGTGGTCCAAGCATGTTCTAGAGTTCCTTGGCGAGATTGAAATGTTATTTCTGAGGCTTTTGCAAAATTTTGCCCTAAGAAGTGTGAAGTGCCTGCTTGAATCGCCTTGCGATCTTGAACCATGGCTTCAATACAGTAGGTACGGACCGCTCCGGGGAATCGTTCACTTGCTGTCTTCTCACCACAAATGACCGGTAAGGCTAAGTAATCTCGTGCAAAGGTTTCATAAATATGGAGCATTTTCTTCGTCTCTGCCACAGCCTCTGCTTCTGTTTCATGAGCTGTATGCCCCTCTTGCCAAAGAAACTCTGCAGTTCTTAGAAAAAGTCGGGGACGAAGCTCCCATCGGACAACATTGGCCCATTGATTAAGTAAAATAGGAAGATCACGATACGACTTTACCCATTTGGCATAGACAGAACCGATAATAGTTTCAGAGGTGGGCCGAACAATTAAAGGCTCCGTGAGTTCCCCTGCGGGAACGAGCTTTCCATCTTGCATCTCGAGGCGATGATGAGTGACCACGGCACATTCTTTGGCAAATCCCTCCACATGCTCCGCCTCTTTTTGTAAATGACTTAGTGGAATAAAAAGTGGGAAGTAAGCATTACGATGTCCTGTAGCCTTGAACATCGCATCAAGAATGCTTTGCATTCGCTCCCAAAGAGCATAGCCCCATGGTTTGATAACCATACAGCCACGAACCTCAGAATTTTCAGCCATCTCTGCTGCACGTACAACCTGTTGATACCATTCTGGAAAATCTTCATGACGTCTAGGAGAGATCGCGTTTTGGGGTGTTTTACTCATAAGTACTAGATACATAAAGGGAGTTGCATCCCTGGTAAAGAAAATGATGCTATTCTCTGAAAACTTGCTCTCTCCAATACAAGCGGTTAGTCTGCTACATCACGAAAAAAATATCATGAGTTCTCCATCGGTTTCACAAGGACCTTCACCTAGTAGTCAATTTGTCTCCTCACTAACTGGTGCGTTGGCCACGTTCGAGCAATTAAAAGTGCTGCAACCGAAGATAGTACAAGCAGCAGCCTTACTCGGAGATACATTACTTGCTGGCCACAAATTGATGCTTTGTGGCAATGGAGGGAGTGCAAGTGATGCTGCCCATATTGCTACAGAATTTACCTGCCGTTTTTGCCAAGACAGAAGACCCTATCCTGCCATGGCCTTCACTGTGGATGGAGGGCTCATGACGGCTATTGGAAATGATTATCATTTTGAAACGGTGTTCCAAAGACAAGTTGCTGCTTTTGGGAAAAAAGGAGATCTTTTGATCGTCCTGAGCACGAGCGGAAACTCTCGTAATCTTCTTCTAGCACTTGAAGATGCAAAAGAGAGGGGCATTCAAACAATAGCTTTCCTTGGAAAAAACGGAGGCTTTACCGCTGGCGTTGCAGACATAGAAATCATTGTTCCAGGAACAGTAACTGCCCGTATTCAAGAGGCTCAAAAATTTCTTCTTCATGTCCTTTGCGAGATCGTAGAAGAGCGTTTGCCTAAATAGTCGTTGATGCTACTCTTGGAGCAATCCTAGTTCCTTCAGTAACGTGACATCCTCATTAGTATCTGGATTTTCAGCAGTGAGAAGTTTTTCTCCATAATGAATCGAATTTGCTCCAGCAAAAAAGCAGAGTGCTTGTCCTTCACGACTCAACTGATCACGACCTGCCGAGAGACGAACACGTGCTTTAGGTAAAACGATACGAGCTGTTGCCACGAGTCTCACAAATTCAAAAATATCGACTTGGGGCTGATCAGCTAATGGAGTCCCTGGCATCGGCACGAGACAATTGAGGGGAACACTTTCAGGAGCTGGATCTAGATTGCATAACACTTCCAACATACGAAGACGGTCTGTAATACTCTCCCCCATTCCTATAATTCCTCCACAGCAGACCGACATACCAGCTCTCTGAACAGCAGCAATGGTATCAAGACGATCTTGAAAACTCCGTGTTGAAATAATGTTGGGGTAATATTCCGGGGAGGTATCGATATTGTGGTTGTAGGCGGTAACACCAGCTTCTTTGAGTTGAGACGCCTCTTGATCACCAAGGAGACCTAACGTTACACATACCTCCATTCCTAATTTACTCACCTCACGAACAGTCTTTAAGACTTCATTAAATTTAGCATCCCCACTTTTGACCCCACGCCATGCCGTTCCCATACAAAAGCGAGCAGCTCCTTTTTCTTTGGCCTGGCGGGCACGCGGGAGCACTTCTTCACATTTCATAAGAGGTTCGATTTCTAGCTCTGTTTTGTATCGAGCACTTTGAGCACAATAGGAACAATCCTCACTACAGCCCCCCGTCTTAATACTTAAGAGCGTGCAGAGCTGCACATCATTATTTTTCCAATGCTCTCGATGCACCTCGTGAGAACGTCGAATAAGCTCCAAGAATGGTGTTTCGTAAATGGCTTGAAGGTCAGCAAGGGAAGAAGACATGGAAAAAATAATAGATCGTAAGGGTTTTTAGAAAAAGAGATGTCATCCTATCAATGAGAGTTTGAAAAAACAGCTCAAAAAGCAGACCATTACTTAATTACTTGTCTTTCTGCAAGGGACTGCGAAAGCCAGCATATATCTGAGGCAAGGAGAGTAATACGCTCCTGTAGTTCAGTATCGATGATACGGTCTTCTTGAAATTGGTTGGTAAGAGCATAGACATGGCGTGGGAGTACATGACAATGAAAATCGAGCATCAGGCTTCCAACAAGGGGCATTAAGGCCATGTAGCTTCCTTTGCCTCCTGCCGAACAGAGCATTCCAACCGGTTTGCCATTCCATGAGGGACCGGTATTTTCGATGAAGCTTTTAGTAATTGCATTCGCCCCATAGTTATAAATAGGCGTAGAGAGAAGAATACCCTTTGCTGATTTTACGAGTGCTCTTGCTTTTAAGACCTCCCTATTTTCATGAGTGGAATGACCATCACAAAGGGGGAGTGGCATGGTGCGTAGATCCAAAAAATGGGTCGTGTTTCCCAATGCGATAACAGCTTTATCAATAGCATTGGCTAGCAGACGGGAGCGGCTTTCCGGATGATGACTACAAGAGATGATAAGAATCATGGGAAAACGTGAAAGATAAAGAGGAAAAGGTAATGGGTAAAGAGGAAAGAGTGATGGGTAATGACGTTTTCTAAACCACCTCGAATGGCATTGATTTACGAGCCAACGTAAATGAAGAAAGATATTTTTTTATTCCGATCTTAAAAATAGGCGTTACTCTTTACCCTTTACTGATTCTCTTCTTTTTCTATGCCTGCTTCTTTCCGCGATTACTATGAAATTTTAGGTGTTTCTAAATCGGCAACCGCCGATGAAATTAAAAGTGCCTTCCGCAAGCTTGCACGAAAGCATCATCCTGATTTAGCTAAAGATAAAAAAGCGGCTGAAGAAAAATTTAAGGAGATCAATGAAGCCTACGAAGTCCTAAGTAATTCTGAAAATAGAAAGAAATATGACTCCTATGGAGCTAATTGGTCTCAAGCGGCCTCTAGAAGGCCCTCTGGAGGTGCAGGAAGTAGACCAGGTGATTTTCATGGGATGGGTGGTTTTGATGGAACAGGAGAGGAGTTTCATTTTGGAGGAACAGGATACAGCGACTTTTTTGAGCAATTTTTCGGCACCCGTCGTGGTGGGATGAATTATGGTGGATTTGAAGAAACTCCCCAACGTGGAAATGATGTCGAAGCTGATATTTTAGTTCCACTAGAGGAAGTACTCCACGGGGCAACACGCCAGATTTCTTTTAAAAAAGGGCCCTCACAAAAAATACAAACCTACACCATTAAAATTCCTCAAGGTGTTCATGAGGGCCAACGCATTCGCCTTGCTGGCCAAGGTGGATCTGGGGGTGCTCGAGGCCCTGCTGGAGATCTTTATCTTAGAGTCAAGTTACAGCAGCATCCTGATTTTTCTTTTGAGGGAAGTAGTATTTACCACGATTTGGAAATTCCTGCCTGGCAAGCCGTCCTTGGTGGAGAGCTCATGATTCCTACTCCTGATGGACGTGCAAAATTAAAAATTCCTGCTGGTACAGAAAATGGAAAAAAATTTCGTATCCCTAAAAGAGGTCTCCCTGAAAAATCAGGAGGACGTGGTGATTTTTTTGCTGTGGTTAATATCATCATTCCAACTGAGCTTTCTCCTGAAGAGAAAGCCTTGTGGGAAAAATTGCGTGATTCTGCTCGTGAGTGAATCAGGCTTCCCTGCCTCCTCGTCACGAACAGTATGAAATATGCGGAACCCGGATATTTCATGCTGAATCGTCATGAGGCGCTGTGCAAAGCTTATGAGTACAAGGCGGGCGAAGGATTGTGATGCCGGGCTGTATGAGTACATACCGCCCAAATCACAATTCGAGACCAACGCAGTAATGATGAGCTTTCCACAGGCCGTAATAGATTGAGTATGAAATATCCGGGTTAACTCTTTGTTTTTTTAGATTTTCCCTTGGGGAATCCTCTTTTTCGCTTGGGTGCTGGCTCTATAAGTTGAGGCAAGGGAGCATTGCGTGTGAGGTAGAGTTGTCCGATTGAAAAAAGGTTTTGTGTTGTCCAATAGAGTGCTAGTGCCGAAGCAAAATTGTAACAGAAAAACAAGAAAATCAATGGCATAAAATACATGACTCGCTGTTGAGCTGGATCCCCCCCTTTGGGTGAAAGAGACATTTGCCAGAGCATGGTTCCAGCCATAATAATCGGTAAAAGATTAATAGGATAATTGAGAAAGTGGGCAATCGTATCGGGTTGTGAAAGATCGTGAATCCAAAGAAAATGGCTATTGCGGAGCTCAATAGCAGTTCCAAGCATTGAATAAAAACCAAAGAAAATAGGAATTTGAACAAGCATCGGTAAACACCCTCCAAAGGGATTTACTCCATACTGTTTGTAGAGCTTCATCAGTTCTTCGTTCATCTTGGTGGGATTATCCTTGTACTTGGAACGAAGTTCCGTCATCCGCGGAGAAAGAAGCTGCATCTGCTTCATAGAACTGGTGGCCTTATTTTGAATCGGCCAAAGAATAAGTTTAATGAGCAGCGTTAAGACAATAATTGCAGCAGCATAGTTACCGAGGATTTGTTTCAAATGATTCATAGCCCAAAGTAAAAATTCGGAGACAAGGTGAAATGTTCCAAAGTTCATAACACTTTGCTGTTGATCTCCTAATTTTTCTAAAGCCCCAAAATCTTTAGGCCCTGCAAAAATGGTGTAATGCTCTGTTATTGAGGCTCCCGGAGCAAGATGAAGCGGTTCGAGAATAAAACCACCCTCAATTCCATAAATTGTTTTACTGTTTGCTGTTTTTGGAATAAGAGGATCCTCAAAACGTGAAGACCAGACAGAGGAGTGTTGCTCTTTTTGTTCTGCTGTTAAAATGGTACAAAAATATTGGCTAGTAACGGCCGTCCAGGTGATATCAGGGTTTTTCATTTGGTAGAGGGGTCGAGCCGGATGTGTTTCAATACCTACTATGGGAATCATCCCTGATGAAAACCAATTGACATCGATGGTTGTCATCTTTCCTTTACTAAACCAGTCAAAACGCGTGTAGGTAGAAGCATCAGTAGCATGAACAGGAGAGGCACCTCCGCAGGATAAAAAATAGGAGGGAACTTCAAGATCGGTTGTACCACTATTCTCAAAGGTCAGATCAAATCCAACGGTGTATTCTGCTGGGGAACCTGAGGTTTGTGGGAGTACGAAGTTCTTTTTTATAATGAGACCATTGGACTCATTTCGTTGAAAAGAGACCTTTCCCGCAGCTTTATCAGCATTCATTACAAAGCCATTGAGTGTTTTCACAAGATCCCCTGATTTTTCTCCCAGTGCTCCTATGGGCATTGGGGAGAGGTTATTGAGTTGAAGACTATGAGCTTTTTCCCCTAAATGAAGGAAGAGAGTGATGGTTTGAATACCTCCACTATTATCAGAGAAGAGATATTCCGCTTTTGAAGTATCAAAGGTTTCTTGACGTGCCTTGAACTCTGGAATGCTCTCTGATACTGGAGTAGAAGCAACGGAGTGTTCCTCTTGTGGAATTTTATTAGAAGATGGAGCTTGAGAAACCAAATCTTTTTTTTCTGCCTCCTTTGCAGGTAGAAAATTGTTGGTGTAATACCACTGCCAGCCAATCAGGCCTGCAATGGAGAGAGCAATAGCGATCCAAGTAGTACGGTCAAACATAAATTAAAAAATAAAGAGAGCCGTTGAGTCTATCCGATAAGGTTGCAATCACGAAGAAAATTATCCTAAAACGTGCATGAAAACAGAAAATCGGATTTATGAAATATGCGAGTTTAAGAATCTTTTTTCGGCACTGGATCATAACCACCGCTACCCCATGGATGGCAGCTCAGAATACGCTGGAGTCCTAAAATCAAACCACGCCTAGGTCCATGTTGTTTCAAGGCTTCAATCCAATAGCAAGAACAACTAGGTGCGTGACGACAGCCACAACCTGGACCGCACAGGCTATGAAGGATGGGTGAGAAAATCCATCGGTAGATGAGGGCAGGGAGCTGAAGAAGAAAAACCATAGGAATCACATCGTGATTGTTTAAAAAAGAGAAAGTTTTGTTGCAAGGCGATACCATTCCTCACGCAGTTGAGCAAAGCTGGCTGACGCTGCTTGAGGAGTTGCAATGAAGACGAGCCATAGATCTGGAAGAACATGGAAGCGTTCTAATCGATAAAGCTCACGTAAACGACGCTTCACACGATTACGTACCACAGCATTTCCAACACGACGGGAAACAATAAATCCTCCTTTTGAGAAGGGGTCAGTTCCGTTATTGGGATATTTTGAAGCTATTGTATCTTGCTTCTCCAATAGTTTGGGAAGTGATAAGGCCACCGACTCTTTTTTTAAACACGAGAGACGAAAAAGAGGACCCCATGTAGAAATCCCATAATCACGAACAGCCTGATATTGGAGACTTGAGCTAAGAGAAGCGTTTCGTGGAAAGATCACATCACCAGGCACCTGTTTTTCAAATGTTGATTTTTCAATCTTAAACATGAATGGAAAAGAGAACCCAAGCTCAAATTTTTCATACTAATCGTAACAAGGAAGTCGCGAAAGCTGCTGGGGTAAGACATAAGACCATTTTAATACTGGACTGTATGTGTACAGCCTTCCCCAAGTCAAAATGAGGAGAGTATAAAGACTGACTAAGCTTCCGTATGACGTTTGAAATGGATCTCAACGCCTTTTGGTAAAAGCCGTGCACGTCCATGTCGACGACGTCGACTTAAAATAGCGCGACCATTCTTAGTGGCCATGCGAGCACGAAAGCCAAATTGCTGTTTTCTGGTTCGCTTAGATGGTTGGTAGGTGCGCTTCATCGTAAAAAAAAGTTGGTGTGGGAGAGTGCCATAGAATAGCTGCGCCGTCAATCATTATAGTCAAATAACTTTGAAACGAAACGGCAGGAAGGAAGATTGAGATTTTTTAGCATCGAGTAAACTAAAAAAGGGGGCTCTCCCAATTCATTAATGCGTGTTCTGTTGATACCACTCGACAAATTTTGGAATCCCAATCTCAATAGATGTTTGAGGATTATATCCTAAAAATTGTTGGGCTTTGCTAATCTCAGCATAGGTTAATGGCATATCCCCTTTTTGCTCGGGATGCTCTTCAATAATGGCTCTGCAGCCAACGGCCTTTTCAATTAATACTATGAGCTCTGAAAGGGATGTGGTTTTATGTCCTCCTAAATTAAATATATCAAAACTTTTTTTGTCATAACGCATTGCTCCCAGCACTCCTTGGACGATATCGTCGATGTAGGTATAGTCACGACGGGTGGAACCATCCCCAAATTTTTTAATAGGACGACCATGTGCGATAGCATCAGTAAAAGCATGAATTGCTAAATCGGGTCGCTGCCCTGGCCCATAAACAGTGAAAAAGCGGAGAGCGACTATTTTCATGCCATAGAGATAAGAAAAATTACCACAAAGCTGCTCTCCCGCTAGCTTGGTTGCAGCATAAGGACTCAGTGTTTGTGGAAGTGCCAATTCCTCGTGAAAAGGGATCGTTGTAGCAAGACCATAGACAGAAGAACTTGAAGCAAAAATCATACGCTCACATCCGCAGAGACGAGCTGCCTCGAGCACATGAAATGTACCATTCACATTTGTCTCAAGATATAATTTTGGGTGAAGAATCGAGGGCCTTACGCCTGCCCGTGCAGCAAGATGAAAAGTAACTTCTGGACGAACCTTGGCAAAAATTCCTTGGACGATTCCTTCATCACGTAAATCTCCCTTAATGATAGCCGCATGAGTCTTTATATCAGCAAGATTGCTCTGTTTGATCGCAGGATCATAAAAATCGTTGAAGTCATCAAGAACCGTAACCTCATGTCCTTCATGAAGCAGTGCCCGAACAACATGCGATCCAATAAAGCCAGCGCCTCCAGTAACAAGCGTTTTCATAATACAGGAGCTCTCTTCTTGAGCTCATTTGGGGGAATAGAGTGACATCAACTAAATTTTATTGATAGCACTACGCAATAAAGAGGCCCCGGATTTTAAAGCATGATCGAGATTGGAAGAGGCTTTGCCAAGGAGTGTATGTGCCTCTTGGTGTAAGGCAGCACGAGCTTCATGTGTGGCTTTGGAACCAGTTTTAATTCCCTTGCGCAACAACGATGCAGCTTTATCCACAAGCTTTAAGGCCTCTTTGGCCAGTTTATCTTGAGCTGGAGAAACACCGATTTTTTTGTTGATCACTTTTTTCTTTAAACTGCTCTTGGCATCCTTCGTTTTTGGAACTGTTTTTTTGATGCTCTTAACAGCAGTTTTCTTAGTAGTAACTTTTTTTGTGATCGCTTTTTTTGTTTTTGTTGGAGTAGGCATTTTCTGACAATATCACTTTATCGCTCCTTGCCAAGAAGGGAATATGCTTGAAAACCAGAGACAAAATCTCTCTCGATTCACTCCTTCTGTTTGCTACGTTCTGATAGAACCATTAAAATTATTATATTTTCAAATGCACAAAGGAGTTCCTCTCAACAAAAAATCGCCTCTTGCTCTTTCAAAACAGGTTTATCGCACCTGGGTTGAAATCGATCGTACGGCCTTTCTTCATAATCTTCGAGTTGTTAAGAAGCAAGCTCCCAATGCAACCATTATCGCAGTAGTTAAAGCTGACGCCTATGGTCATGGAATACAAGAAGTCGCCACTGCTATTGGCAAGGAAGTAAATTATTTTGCAGTCGCCTCTCTCGAAGAGGCATTAATAATCGAAGCAATCGATCGCACTCATCCAATCATGTTGCTGAGCGCCGCATTACCTTCAGAATATCCTGCGATTGCCGAGCATGGTTTTATTCCAACGATTTCTTCCTACGAAGAGGCACGTCGTTTTGCAAAGGTCGCGCCAGCGGGTGCCTTGATTCATTTTAAAATTAATACTGGGATGGGACGTCTTGGAGCATTTTATGAGACTGCCGAAAAAACATTAAAAAAAATTTGTAGACTTTCCCTCACCATTCAAAGCATCTCAACACACCTTCCATCTGCTGATACTGACCCTCATTATACACGCCAGCAGATCCGATTGTTTAGAAAAACAGTGACTCCTTTACTGGTATTAGCTCCTCATGCTGAAATCCATTTTCTTAATTCAGCAGGTCTATTACGTTTTCCACAAGAAGCTCACGAGACAGTTCGTCTTGGACTCCTGCTTTACGGCATTTCTCCTATGCCTCATTTACAAAAATTATTACGTCCTGCAATGACCTGGAAAGCCACTATTTGTCTTGTTCACAAGCTCCCCAAGGGGAGTACGGTAAGCTATGGGAGAACCTATTGTGCTCCCCGTGATATTAGAGTAGCTATTTTACCTCTTGGCTATGGTGATGGATATCCGCGGCAGGTTTCAGGAAACGGGGCTTTCGTACTCATCAAAGGGAAACGAGCTCCTGTATTGGGACGTGTGACCATGGATCAGATTGTTGTCGATGTCACTTCCATTACCAACGTGAAGGTTGGTGATGAAGCGGTACTCATTGGCAAACAAGGAAAACATGAAATCAGAGCCACTGAACTTGCTGCCAAAGCCAATACTATTAGCTGGCAACTTTTTACAGGTATTAGCAACCGTGTTCACCGCTGTTATCGCGGATAGACGACTATTTCATGATTCGTTTTCCAACGAGTTGGCTCTTTACTTGTATCGATCTCTCTGTTAAGGATAGAGGCTCTTTTTTACGCGGGTATAGCATAGTGGTAATGTTCCAGCCTTCCAAGCTGGCCAGGAGGGTTCGATTCCCTCTACCCGCTCCAGTCTCCTTTTATTTGAGAAATGGAGCCAGAAATTGATGAGCTTCTCGAACGAGCCACACAATTGCTAAAAAAAGCTTTTCTAAGATCCACTGGATCTGTTCTATGAATTCTCCAAGGTTGCTTAAAAACTGCTCCAAAAATGCTGTTGTGCTCACATAAGGGGCCGTGATGAGAAGAAAAAGTGTCACCAGAAAGAGATTGATTCCGTAAATGATGATTATGGAAAAAAAAGTGCCCCCATAATGGACATCCGGTTGCCCTTGGAAGAGAAAAAGACAGGTAAAAGTCAGGTGAAAAGCCCATGTGAAGCCGAGCAACAAGAACATCACCCATTGAAAAGGAGTCATCTCCATAAAAAGTGTTGCTACTCCGTAAATAGAAATAACAAGCAAACTATAAACAGGAAAAAAATAGGGGGCTAAAGCAATCCAGGTATTGACTCGATCAGCCATGATATGCCCCCCCTGGGTGCTAACATAAAATTTTTCCTGCACCGTCCCCCCAAATAGTTTTACCCAAATAGCATGAGTACACTCATGTCCATAAACATAGGGCCAAAGAAGCCATGCACGTGGCAAGAGCCAAAATGCCAATCCCCATAAAACAATACCTGCTAAAAAAAAGAGACACCCTTGCGTATCAAGTAATCCATGATGCAAAGAAAAACCTAACGTCTCCAAAAATGTTTTTGTCAGCACCCAGACAAAAGGAACAAGAAAGAGAGCAACTATAAACTTAACCCATGTTTTTGGAACCATGTTGGAGAGAAGTAAAGAATAACAGGTAATGAGTGCTAGCCCAAATATTTCATACTAATCGTAACGAAGAGGCCGATGGAGCAAGGCAGGTGAGCATTTTTACACCGATTACTCATTACAGGAATGAGCTGCAGGCGCCATTCCTACGCTCTCCCCATATACTCACCAGTGCGCGTATCCACTTTGATTATTTCCCCTTCTTTAATGAAGAGAGGAACATTAATCGCTTTTCCAGTTTCTAATGTCGCAGGCTTCATCACATTACCAGAGGAATCACCTCGTAAGCCCTCAGGAGATTCTACGACTTTAAGGTTAGCACTTGGGGGAAGCTCAACAGAAACTGCACGCCCCTCGACATAGAGAATTTCAGCATTCATCCCCTCAGTGAGATAATCTTTGGCATCCCCAATAAAATCTTTTTGAAGTGTGATCGTCTCAAAGGTGACTGGATCCATGAAGTGAAAACCTTCTTGATCTTGATAGCTAAATTCTAAAGTAGTACGAGAGACATCGACTAATTCAACTTTTTCGGTCGAAGAAAAGCGGATGTCAGCTGATTTACCAGTGCCAATGTAACGAATGATACATTGTACAAATGCTCGAAGATTCCCAGGAGTGCGGTGGGTTACTTCAAGAACAATAGCAGCATTACTATTGTATTTTATTGCCATTCCTTTACGGAGGTCGTTTGCAAGTGCCATAAGAAAATTAAAAAGTTGATTTCAAAAAAGCGAGGATAGTGCCACCCCTTCTGTGAGGAAATAAAAAAAACAGGCTTTACAAAACTCTCCACTTAAAAAGATCTTGTGAATCGATAAGCCCAACGACTTTTTGAGCAGTATCCACGACAATGAGATCTTCAATACGATGATGCTCTAAGATAGCCAATACATCAGCAGCGAGTTTATCTTGGTCAATGGTAATAGGGGAGCACGTCATCACTGCGCCTACGGAACATTTAGTTAGATCTTTTCCAGAAGTGTAATGCCGCACAAAATCTCCATGGGTAAAAATACCTGCTAGTGTCCCATCTGAATGAATAATAATAGCAGCCCCGAGATGCTTCGCCGTGAGTTCTTCTAAAACAGCAGAAACGGAGGTCTCTGGTTTCATGACAACCACCTCCGAGAGGGGACGCATCATAGTACGAACACGCAATAAGATAGAGTTTCCCAAATGGCCTGCAGGATGAAAGCGAGCAAAATTTTCACGCGTAAATCCACGTGCTTCTAAAAGCACCATGGCTAAGGCATCTCCCAATGCCATCATCACGGCTGTACTGGAGGTAGGAGCTAAATTATGAGGGCATGCCTCTTGAGAAACGGAAACATCCAGAACAACATCACTCGATTTTGCTAGGGTAGAATCAAGATTCCCGGTCATAGCAATACGACGCGCATCAAAGTGAGCGAGCGATGGAAGAAGATTGAGTAATTCCTCCGTTTCACCGCTATAACTTAGCAGTATAAAAAGATCCCCATCACAGACGACCCCTAGATCGCCATGCAGCGCATTTAAAGAATTGAGAACCACAGCAGGGGCTCCAGTACTCGTCATTGTAGCTGCCATTTTTTCTCCAATATGCCCCGATTTACCAACACCAAGGACAATAATCTTTCCACGAGATGTGATTGTTTTTAGTAGCAAGCTAATTGCTTTTTCAAAATTGTGATCAAGTCGTTTTGCAAGGAGGGAGACCTCCTCTGATTCGATTGTAAGAACACGACGAGCTCGTTCGAGATAATCCATGAGGGTATCGTGGTTCAAAATGCTTCAAGGATCAACGCTGAAGAGACTGTTTTGATATTTTTCTGCACTCTGTAGACGCTCCAGCCCGAATCTTTCATACTGAATCATCATGAGGCGCTGTGCAAAGCTTATGAGTACAATGCGGGCGAAGGATTGTGATGCCGGGCTGTATGTTTCATACCGCCCAAGTCACAATTCGAGACCAACGCAGTAATGATGAGCTTTCCACAAGCCGTAATAGATTTAGTGTGAAATATTCGGGTTAATACCATGCCCTCGTGCAAATTCTGAGAAACTCATCCGAGAGCGGCTGATGGGTTGAACTTCCTCTAATAAAAGAGCCCCCTCTTTACAACAGAGAAGCAGCTCCTTTGCCTCTGAAAGAAAAAAGGAACCTAGTTGCAGATCTCTTTTTTTTTGTAAGGATGGTCGAGCATAGGCAGAAAAGATTTTGAGCTCACTTTTTTTTCCTGAAGGAAGAGTGATTATTCCGTGAGCTCCTGGTTTAGGATTCATAGCACGTATGAGGCGCTCCACTGCAACAGCAGAGCAGGCCCAATCGAGAGTTGCATCGGAATATTGAATACGACGCGTGATAGTCACCTCTTTTTCGAGTTGAGGAATACGAGGAGCAATCCCTTTCTGCAATAGATCTAATGCTTCTAAAAGAGCTGTTGGTGAGAGCTCTGCAAGGCGATCATGCAACGTTCCTGAAGTATCACGGGGTGCTATTGGAATTTTTTTTGTTAATAAAATATCCCCGTTATCTAATCCTTCCCCCATATACATGATGGTGATCCCACTTTGAGTATCTCCTGCAATAATTGCTGCTTGAATTGGAGAGGCTCCACGATGTCGTGGTAAGAGGGAAGCATGAATATTCAAGCAGCCAAGTGGAGGTATTGTAAGAATCTCAGGTGGGAGAATTTTACCATACGACATGGTCACAATCACATCGGGATTTAATGCTTTAAGGGAATTGATGACCTCAACACTACGTAGGTTTTCTGGCTGAAGAATTGGTAATCCTGGGGCGAGCTTTAAAAAAGATTCTTTGAGTGCTGGGGGTTTTAACTCTTGATGACGTCCTACTAACCTATCAGGTTGCGTTAATAAACCGATCAATTCGTAGTTAAGAGCGACAGCTCTCAGTGCTTGTTCTCCAATACTACTCGTACCAGCAAAAAGAATACGCATGAGGGTTCAGGTGCAGTTTCTCATCTTCAAGGCTAGCCCGATCTTCGCATTGGGGCCATACGCGCCATTCTTAAATCACCTAGGGAAACTTCACGTTGCCCCAGGGAAGAGGAACATCCTGTGCAGAGATAATCATAAATTTCTTTTTCAGGAAGAACAAGAAGGAGGCGTTCTCTCACCGACATTGCTTTAGCACAACGCTGACAATAGAGAGAGGAGGCTCGAAGGTTTTCGAACTGGTTCATAGCACCTTTATGAATTCAAAACACCACCAAGAATGCGGTAAAGGACTTCAACAGGAGAGAGAGAGGCATCGATGTCAAAGCGTGACAATTTTTTATAGTAGTCAAGCATCGGCTTTGACTCTTCTTCATAAACAGACAATCGATTTCTAATAATTTCTTCGTTAGCATCATCAAGACGATTTTCTTTGAGTGCACGGTTCTTAAGACGAGTCACCAATTTGTCACGATCTGGACACGAAAGATGAAAGATATGTTGAACATCAATGAAATCTTTCATGAGTTTTGCTTGCTCGACATTTCTAGGAATTCCATCGAGTACTAGAAAATCGCGATTGGGTTTAAACTGTCCTGCTTCAACCACGGTTTCAATCCATTGAGCCCACAGTTTTACCGTCATTTCATCAGGAACCAATTTTCCTTTACTTGAATATTTTAAAAATTCACGTCCTAATTTACTTTGCACATCCAGACCTCGAAACACATCTCCGCAAGCGCAATGGTAAAATCCAGGGATGGTACCTAGTGTCCGACCTTGTGTTCCCTTGCCACTACCTGGAGCGCCAAAAATAAGTAGAGTCTTAAAACGTGTCATTAAAAAAAGAGGAAAAATTTTGCTAAAACAAGGCGTGAGTGTAGTCACAAATAACCGTTAAGAACACCAAAAAGTTTGGTTTTTGGAGTGGTTTCCCCAAGTGATCTTCTCGTCTGTTATTAACCCGGATATTTCATACTGATCGTGACGAGGAGGCCGCGAATCCTGATGGGGTAAGGCGAGCGATGAAGTCAGACAACGGCTGTATGAGTACATACTGCCCGAGGAAGACTTCGAGATCAACGCAGCATCCATCTGGCTTCGCGGCTTCCGTAGGTGATTGGTATGAAATATCCGGGTTAACAGCTCTATTTACTTGGGATAAAAAATTAAAATATCTAAAAAAATCAACCGAAGCCACTTGCATTATTACTATAGACTTTTAAAATATAATATCTTTTCGTGTTTGAATCACTATAAGTACCATGTCTCACCAACGATCCCCTTATTCTCTTCACCATCTCTCGCCTTTTTCGATAGGTCGCTGGAGGCTGGACATGGTGACACTACTTATAAGTATCCAAGCGCTCTTCATGGTGCTTACTGCAACCTTCATGAGCCTTGGTCATGCTTCCTGGGTCAACGCTCTCTGCTACAGCAGTACTGGGGTTTGGCAGGGACAAGTGTTACGTCTCTTTACCTATGCATTTGTAAACCCCCCAAGTCTTTGGTTTGCATTAGAAATGCTGATGCTTTATTACTTCGGCCGTGAAGTTGAAAAAATAGTCGGCCCCCATAAGTTTGCATTGCTTTACATGGGACTCATTCTTCTTGGTTCCAGCTTGCTACAGCTATGGAGTCTTCTTGGAATACCAGAGAGGATGAGTGGAGCTCAATCTGTTCATTTTGCCATATTTGCTGCTTTTGTTGCATTATATCCAGGACTGCCATTTTTGTTCGGTATAGCAGCACGCTGGCTTTTGGCAGTTTTTATTGCGTTTTCAACACTCCAATTTTTGGAAGCACATCAATTTACATCACTCATCATTTTTTTATCAGAATCGATAGCAGCCATTATTTTTATGATGGCTCAAGGATATTGTGATTTGCTTCCTTGGAATACAGCCTCCTTTTTCTCTCGTATTTCTCGAAGCTGCTCTTTTAATCGCAAAGCTGAAAAAATCTCCCCCCCTCTCTCTAAAACAGGAGAGTCTCTTTCTTCAAACCGCACTCTAGTAGAAGCTTTCTCTACAACCACCTCTTTTGTTCCTGTTTTTACAAACCAAAAAACTCCTAAAAAAATACCAACACCCTCTCCTCAACCAATAATCAATATCGATGCTCTCCTTGAAAAAATTAGCCAAACAGGTATGGAAAGCCTCACTACCACAGAAAAAAAAGAACTAGAAAAAGCAAGCAGCGCACTTGTCGAACGTGATCGATTATAGTGTTAAGAATGAGCATGCTTGCTACTGAGCTCAGATATCACAATGCCACTTCCCCTCTCGATTGCTCTTATCTCCTACAACGAGGAAAAAAACCTGCGACGTTGTTTGAGAAGTATTGAGGATATCGCCCAAGAGATTATTCTGGTCGATTCAGGATCGAATGATGCAACACTCTCCATTGCTAAAGAATTTGGAGCAAAAACCTATCATCAAAAGTGGCTTGGTTATCGAGATCAAAAAAATTGTGCACTTGCTTTTTGTACTCAACAATGGGTCTTAGCGCTTGATTGTGATGAGGAACTTTCTCCTAAATTAAAAAAAAGTCTGATCCAATTTTTTGAACAGGGAGATTGCGATCATTTTCATGGAGCAACCTTCCATCGATGCACATGGTTTTTAGGCCGCTGGATCAGGCATGGAGATTGGTATCCAGATACAAAACTGCGTCTTTTTCGTCGAACGGATGGCACTTGGGTTGAACCCATTCATGAAACAGTTCTCCTCTCAGGACCCACAACCCATCTTCGGGGTGATTTACTTCACTATTCCTTTCCTTCCATGGAATCCTATATTGAGAAGATCCATCCTTTTGCTGAGGAGTTTTTCCAAAAACAGCAGAAAAAAAATTGGTCGCTTGCAGCAACTATTTCACGACCACTCTGGCGTTTTTTTCGTGCCTATGTTTTGCGATGTGGCTTCCTTGATGGCTTTCCTGGCTTGTGGATCGCAGTAGCAACGACATTCTCTGTCTTTGTACGCTACAGTAGGAGTTTTGAAGAAAGCACAAAGAACGAATAATTGACTCTTTACCCATCACTCATTCTTCATTATCCTACTAACTATGTCTTTACTCGTTCTCGGTTCTATTGCTCTTGATACTGTTAAAACACCACTGGAGGAGCGTAAAGAGCTCTTTGGTGGGACTGCCTCTTATGCATCCATCAGTGCTTCGTTTTTTACAAACCCAAGCCTTGTTGCCATTGTTGGAGATGATTTTCCTTCGGAATATATCGAGGATTTTCAGCGACGCAACATTGACCTTTCTGGTCTACAAAGAGTTCCTGGGAAAACATTCCGATGGTCTGGGGAATATTTCGACAATATGAACAATCGCAAAACGCATTCTACCGATTTGAATGTGTTTGCCGATTTCACTCCAACCCTCCCTGAGGCTTATTCTACGCTTCCCTTCATACTATTAGCTAATATTGGCCCTGATTTACAATTACATGTTCTCGATCAGCTTCAATCTCCAAGATTTGTTATTGCCGATACCATGAACCTCTGGATTAATATTGCTCGTGCGGATTTACTAAAGCTTCTTACTCGTATTGACCTGCTTTCTCTCAACGATAGCGAAGCCCGTGAACTCACTGGTCAAAACAACCTGATTCAAGCAGGCGCTCTTCTTCGTAAAATGGGACCCACCTATGTTGCTATAAAAAAAGGAGAGCACGGCTGTTATCTTTTTGGCCCAGATCAGTTTTTCAGCTGTCCTGCTTATCCTCTAGAAAATATTCAGGATCCCACGGGGGCAGGAGATGCTTTTGCAGGGGGGATGGCTGGTTATTTAGCAAGCCGTTTTAGTGATAGCAACTCCAAGGAACCTATTAACTTTGAAATATTACAACAAGCCGTTGTATATGGAAGTATCATGGCAAGCTTTACAGTCGAATCATTTGGTACAGATCGTCTACGTTCTGTAGAACAGAAGGAGATTGAAGAAAGGTGGAAGGTATTTAAAAAAGTAAGTACTTTTTAAATGTTTCAACCCTCTTCTGTTCTGCTCATTAAGCTTCGCCACCATGGTGACGTGCTTCTCACAACACCCGTAGCCAGAACACTCAAGACCTTTTTTCCAAAATGCCAGATCGACTTTCTCGTCTATGAAGGAACAGAGGAAATACTAAAAAATAATCCTGATGTACGGGATGTTTGGATATGGCATCGAACAGCTCGTGGATCAAATTATTTTTTGAAGATCCTTCAGCTTTTTTCCAATCTTAGAAGTCGGAATTATGATCTCGTGATTCATCTCTCCGACCAGATGCAAGGAGCACTTCTAGCAAAGTTTCTTGCACCACGGCGATCTATTGGAATCGATTATCCTAAGCGCCGTAATCTATTGTGGCGTTCCTGTTTTTCAGAATTAGCACCCCTCTTTCCTAGTAATACACACCATACGGTTGAACAGAATTTAGCCACCCTCCAAAAAATTATACCAGAGGATGCCCTCCCTCTCTATCCCTATAACGGAACGGAATCCTCCCTTCGATGTCGCTTAGTGGTGAGTGAAGAAGACCGTTTTTTTATCAAAAAGAAGCTTGAACAACTCCATGTCACTACTTCTTATCTTCTCATTCACCCAACAGCACGATGGTTTTTTAAGTGCTGGGAGGAAGAGAGCTTTGCATCAGTTATGCACTATTTTACGAACCAAGGCTGGACCATTCTTGTAACTTCTGGCCCCTCCATGGAAGAGAAAACAATGGTTGCCACTATTCTTCAAAAAGTTCATTCTCCACGTCTTCACTCTCTTGCCGGTCAATTGACACTGGGCCAACTTGCTGCAGCAATCGAGGGAGCTACTCTTTTTATTGGAGTCGATTCTGTGCCGATGCATATGGCAGCAGCATTAGAAAAGGATGTGCTGGCTCTTTTCGGTCCAAGTAAAATCAACGAATGGCATCCTTGGATGACACGGTATCATCTTCTCAAAGCAAGCGATTATGCTCCTTTACTTGATCCTGATAAAGTTAAGACTGAAACAACCGAGCGCTATCTTACTCATATTCCAGTAGAGGCTGTTATTACAGCAATTGAGTCCTTAGTAAAAAAACCAGTTAACCCGGATATTTCATACTGATCGTAACGAGGAGGTCGCGAAGGCTGATGGGGCACCACCGGCGGTTGGGAGACCGCGGGGGAGACGAGCGGGAGCGAGCGAGTCAACGCAGACACGTATTTTGACGACGGCAGTGTGTATACACACTGCCCAAGGAAGACTTCGAGATCAACGTAGCATCCATCTGACTTCCCGGCTTCCGCAGGTGATCGGGATGAAATATGCGGGCTAACGCAGTAATAATGAGCTTTCCACAAGCCGTAATAGATTTATAATCATATTACTTTGTCTATAGTGTGAAATATTCGAGTTCATTAGCAGTAAAATTGGCCGTGACAGATTCCAAACAACAAAAAAACATTCTCTTTCTTATTGATGGTCTCTCGGGTGGGGGTGCAGAACGCATTGTTCTTACTTTATCTGGAGCGATGTCACAGCAGGGTCATGAGGTCACACTTGTTTCACTGCGAAACGAGTCTCTCTACCCGATTCCAGCTGGAGTCAATTATCTCTTAGTCGAAGACTCTTATCGTGGACCTTTTTGGCGTCAAACTGAGATCATGCGACGCTCACGCTCTTTAGATCGTATACTTGAAACTTATTTTTCCCAAAAAAAAATATCGCTAGTAGTTTCACATCTACCCAAGACTGATCGTATCGTAGCCTCCTCTCATGTTCTCAAAGAAGCCTGGATGTGCCTCCATTGTGCTCTTACTGCAGGACAGCTCGACAATAAAAAAGGATTCCAGCGTTGGAGAAAACGTCAGCAGCTTATAAATACCTATTCTGGAAGAAAATTGATCACCGTCTCACAAGCCTTGCAAGAAGATGTGCACACTATTGGTATTCGACCCGCAGCCATGACGACTATTTACAATCCACTCGACCTCGATGATGTACGTCGTAAGGCTCAGGAAAAGTCTCCTTTTGAAAATGAGAAATTCCTTCTTCACGTTGGACGTTTTAATAAACAAAAACGTCACGATCGCCTTTTTGAAGCTTTTAAATTAAGTGGATACCTCGGAAAGCTTATTTTACTGGGCTCGGGAAGTGATCAAGAAATAGAAAATGTTCAAGTGCTCGCAGAAAAATTTGATATTCAGGAACGTCTTGTTTTTGCAGGATTCGTAAAAAACCCTTACTCCTACATGCGTTCGGCAGAAGCGTTAGTACTCAGTTCCGATTATGAAGGACTGCCCAATGTCCTGGTAGAAGCACTTGCCTGTGGGACACAAGTCATCAGTACAAATTGTCCCTTTGGACCGGCAGAGATTCTTCAAGGCCCTTTATCAAAAGGGCTCTCTGATCTAACTCCATCAGCCTTAGCAGCAGCTACGAAGCGTGTCTTGAACTCACCTGTTCCTATTACCGAAACAATGATTGCTCCTTTTTTGTTATCACAAAGTGTGCGGCATTATTTGGAACTACCAGAGTCATTACTAAAAACTATTAAAAAAAAGGTTGACTCTTAGTTTTATATTTTTGCATGATCCTTCAGCTGTTTCCAGCAAACCAAGAATTTTTCATGTTTATACTACTGCCACTATTTTTTCTAGTAGTCTCCATCATGAGTTTTGCTCTTCATAATCCAGGCTTATTGGGTTACGAACGAATGTGAGTGCGTTCGACTGAACGCCTATTAAAAAATAGGGATTTTAAACTTTAATGGCTTCGTTTTAATTCGAAACCATTCGTCCCTACTGATCAAAATTATTTTTTGGGTCAACAGATCAGATTGATTACTAGCTGAATGCTAGCTTTCTTCATACTGATCTCTCTTGTTAAGAACTGCATTTTTTTCCACTGACCGTGGTCATGGAGCATCTTCTTAAAAAAATAACATACTACTAATCTCCTTTTTTAAAAAAACAATGTCTCCTTTATCTCAAAATTCATCCCCTAAATTCAATTCCCAGGTAGAAAGAACAAAAATAGCACACCCTCCCACCCTGTTTCAAAAGTCTCTCGCTATCGTTACTTCATTATGGAGCGTCCCTCTTTTTTTGATGCTGCTATTTACTTTTCCTCTCTATGCACAGGAAATAGATCCAAAAACTGATCCCGTGGATGTTGAATTTTCGGGACCACTTGCTGTTATTCCAGAAATGATTTCTGTGGGAGATGCTGGAAATCTGGCTGATCCAATTACTGGACTAGGAGCGGTAACAGAAGCATTCGACATCGGTAAATATCCTGTAACTGTTTTACAATGGACAACTTTTCTCAATGCTGTGCACGTTGTTGAAGGAAATTCAGAGGACCCCCGTCATCTTTATCATGAAGAGATGTTTCAAGAAAGTATAGGATCTGCTCCTTTGTTTAGGATAACCGATGTTGAAAGAACCAAAATTGATGAAACCAATTTTCTAGGTCATAAGGTGACGCTTTTTTTTCCAAAAAACTTTGGGACTCCTTCTGGGCACTATTTTGCTTCGCTTCCTATGACAGGATTAAGTCTGGATGATTGTAAGCGCTATATTAATTGGTTGAATCATGGGGCCCCAGATTTTAAAAACTTATGTCTAAACGACCCATCGTTGGACTATTATAAACTAAGTGAAAAGCTTTTAGCTATTACAGAAACTGGAGCCTATGATTTTACGAATGGCAAAAATGGAGAGCTTATGGAGGGAGCCCGCTATTTTCTCCCTAGTTTAAATCAGTGGTACAAGGCGGCCTACCATCACGCAGGAACAACTCATGCCCATTACTCGTTATATCCTACTCAAAGCAATGAATTACCCTTTCAATCAATAATCCCTGATCCCCTAAGGAATCCGAATCCCTATAATAATAAAACTGGAGCTAACTTTGCAAAAATCTTTTGTAATTATAAAAGATATTACATAGATCAATGCTATGAACAGAAGCACTTATTTGCTGATGAAACCATTCCTATTGAAAAACTTGAATATTATTTTAAAACACCTGTTGGTTTTTTTACTGATTCACCCAGCTCCTATAAAACCTATGATCAAGGAGGAAATGTAAGAGAGTGGACTAGTGATTCTGTAGTAACGCCACAAGGGGAGGAAATGATCGCTCCTGGAGGGTCATTTGAAGAGGCTAGTGATCAATTATTAAGCACCAATGCCAACAAAAAATCTTTTCCTGCCTCCCGTGGTAGTAGAATTATTGGTTTAAGAGTATGCTCATTGGCGTCTGTTGATAACCTTAACAAAGATCCAATTTTGTTAGGAGCTGCCTCAAACTCCCCTAAGAGTTCCTTACTTCTTCAGTCATTTGAAAATGTATTCATTGCTCAAACAACAGCCTATGGTCTTGAAGCTGCTTTAGCTATTGGCATAAAACGTTTGGAAACAGGTGAGTTCATCTCACTTAATGAAATACTGCGCCCTTTTACACTCCAACGAAATATTGTAAATGGTATTTTGAGTGTTGTTCTCGTTATGGGAGAAACAGGTCAAGCAACAGTAGCTCCAATAAAAAAAGCTGACTTTTGGAATTTAGGGTTCGTTTTTGCCTCTACTGCGGCTACTATGGTGCTCACTGAAGGTTCTGCTTTCGTTGTGGAAGCCGCCGTAGGAGAGATGCTTAATCTTCTCAAAAATTCAAAATGGATCACGATAACAGTTCAACATAGCGTTCAAGAACTTGCATGGGCAAGAGGTATTACCAATGCTTATTATATTTTGTTGAACTCTGGTCTAACGACGGCATCTGACTTGAAATATTTTGAGGAACAAGAAAAGCCACAGTAGTGTTAGTTGATAAAAAAATCATAGGAGGGAGAAATTCCCTCCTTTTTTTAAAACTGAATATTTCTCTTGCCGTCATTTTGGTCTTACCTAGCCCGGATATTTCATGCTGATCGTAACGAGGGAGCCGTGAAGGCTGATGGGGTAAGGCGGGTGAAGGATTGTGATGCCGGGCTGTAGGAGTCCCTGCCGCCCACCTCAATAATAATTCGAGACCAGCGTAGTAATGATGAGCTTTCCACAAACCGCAGCAAAATCGGTATGAAATATGCGGGCTAATCATCCAACGAAAGAGCTGCTGGTAACGCAAAATCCTTGTTGGTATCGTTTTTGTGCTGTTGTACAGGAGGGGAAGAAGAGACTGTTGTTTTGGGATGTTGTTTTTTCTTAGAACGATTCTTAGAAGAAGAATTTTTTGTGCTATCGCTACTGATGAGTGTTACAGGGGTATTTGTTGCAGTTGGAAGAGGAGAAAATGGCGGGAGAACATCGCTCATTTTTCCTGTTTCAATAGCATTTTCAACAGTAGGAGAAGGTTTAAAATATTCGCTGTAATCTCCTAGGTTTTTGGAATTCACCTCTACAATCCGAGGGGTAATTACAAAGATACGCTCGACAACTTCCCTTGCACCCGATTTAACCCCAAAGAGATAACCGACCACAGGAAGCTTATAAAGCCATGGATAGCCACCAGCATCTTTACGATTCACTTTTTTGTAAAGCCCGCCGATCAGGAGGCTTTGATCCTCACGAACAACCGACTGTGTTGTGAGCAAAGACTCATCAACGGTCGGCAATGCACCTGCTGACTGCGGCGTTGATTTCCCATCTTGAATTTGTACCTGGAGATAAATACGAGTTTCCCCATGATGAAAGGTCACGTGGGGAACGACCTGGAGACTCAATCCGACACTTACATTATATAAATTACTGACATACTGTCCGACCGAATTAACATAAAAAGTTTCCTGATTGTTGATCATCGCTCCAAAATTATCGAGGGTCAAAATTGTTGGCCGCGAGAGTACCTTCGCTTTGTTTTCTGCGCTAAGTGCGTTAATAGCCGCAGTGACAGCAGCAGTCCCAAAAACGCCGCTCAGACCTAAATTTGCTGGAGGAGAAAGGGGTGCTGATTGAGCTACTCCGCCAAGAGTCACGGTATTTGTACCACTTGTCCATGTCCCTGAATTGACTCCCAGCTTATTGAGACCTAAGGTACGCGAGGCTCCCAATTCTAAGTCAACAATAGCTGCAGAGATTTCTATAATGCGCACAGGTACATCCAGCTTGCGAATAGCAGCCTCATAGAGAGGCATGTTTGCACGAATATCACGAATAACGACTGCATTACGCCTGACATCCGCAGTGATCATAGCATAAGTCCAATCCGATCCAGGTCCCCCGCTTGGGTTTTTAGGAAGCATCGGACTTTCGGAGGATGGAGGAACTCCATCAGCGGTCTCCCCATTGATTCCTGAAGGCCCCTGAAGTCCTTGTTGTGAAGTAGGAGGCAGGATACCAGTTGTTTGATTTGGTACTGCCATTTGATTAGGTTGACCCATTTTATTGACTGCACCATTGGCTGATCTTCCCACAGCATTGTTTCCTCCACCTTGACCAACTGTTACTCCAAAACCCCAAATCAGCTGCCTTAGTGTGGTTGCAACCCCACGTACTGTAGCTCCCGCAGGGCCACCCACATTGACATCGTAAGCCCAAGCATTATTCAGAGGAAAGACCTCGATAATGGTTTCTCCATTATCATGAAATTGTGTTTCATTATCCATGGAATTGAGTAGCTGCTGCGTTAGTTCAATATATTTTGGAATCCCTGAAAGAGTGACCATTCCAGAATCTTTGATTTTTTCAACACGTCCATCTGAGGAAATAAAACCACTTGTGCTTAGCATTCCAAGGGCTGCATCGGCTTTAACATAACGAAGTGGCTTTACGATGAGATTCACTTCTTGATTGCTCGCAATGTAAAGAAGGCCATTCACATAAAACCAACTCAGGCCATAGGCTTTGGAAACCTGCGCTAGAAAGGAGGGTGGCGATTGATCGATAAAGCTTCCACTCATTTCACCTCTTACAAGAGGACTCACATGAACACGGATTCCCTGTTGATTTCCGAAATCTACAAGAAGATCTGCAATGGGACGATTTTGAGCAACAATTGTAAAAGTTGGTGTTCTCCATGGGATGCGGCTCGCCTCCATTTCAGAGCGTGTCTCATTAATGATATCGTAGGCAGAAGCAATGGAAGGAGCGCTTTCCGTAAGGGGATAGGACTCTTCTGCTAATAGAGCTGTTCCTAAAAATACAAGTATAAAGATCCAATAACAGATCATTTGCAATTTAGATGAGATTATATAAAAACTATTTTTCAAAATGGTTTTTTGTGAAAAAGGAGCGCTCAAAAATGTTGTGTTGATGCTAGCAATGGTTGCAGCAAATCAAACGTTTAGGTTAGCGCTACTCTCGTTAAAGCTTAAAGAAAAAAGAGACTAGTATTGCATTTTATTAGTGTGAAATATCCGAATTAGCCCGGATATTTCATACTGATCGTGACGAAGGAGACCGCGAAGGCTGATGGGGTAAGGCAGACGAGCATTTTGATGCAGGGCTGTATGTGTACATACTGTCCGAGGAAGACTTCGAGATCAACGCAGCATCCATCTGGCTTCCCGGCCTCCGCAGATGATCAGCATGAAATATGCGGGTTAAGCCGATTTCTCTTGAGGAAAAAACTTTCTAATTTCCTGAAGCATACGATGGATATGGCGATAGCCTTTCACTTTCGAGAGAAGCATATAACTACGCCACGGATCACCCCATTCTATGATTTCAATTGTAACACGGCGCACTCCCCACTCAGACATGCCTTTAGGTGTTGGTTTATAAAGATCAATAGTATTTGTCCCTGCAAGTGCAAAACCATAATCATCAACAATAAAATTTTCGCCTGTTGCTTTGATACGAAAACGAGTTCCTGCTGGCCAGCGAGCCCAATCAGCGGCTGCACTGTTCGCAGCTCCATATTTCAAGGGTGTTCCGAGGGCCGAGCGAGCTCCATAACGATGGTGGCCACTCTCGGAGTGAGTATATGCAGTGGTGCGGACTTTCTGAAGAGCTGCACGTGCAAGCGGCTTTTCGTAAGTGGGGAGTCGATGAGCACAGCTAGTTAGGAATAATACTGTTGATAAGGCAATACATGCAATGCCTAGCCCGGATATTTCATACTGATCGTGACGAGGAGGCTGCGAAGGCTGATGGGGCAAGGCGAGCAATGAAGTCTGACGACGGCTGTGTGTGTACACACTGCCCGAGGAAGACTTCGAGATCAACGCAGCATCTATCTGGCTTCCCGGCCTCTGCAGTAGATCGGTATGAAATATGCGGGCTAACCCGGATATTTCATACTGATCGTGACGAGGAGGCCGCGAAGGCTGATGGGGCAAGGCGAGCGATGAAGTCTGACGACGGCTGTGTGTGTACACACTGCCTGAGGAGCAATTCAAAGCTGACGCAGTATCCATCAGGTGTTCGCAAGCCGCAGCAGAATCGGTATGAAATATCCGGGTTAACCCTTTTGGGTATTTAAGAATTCCAGGTTCATTGTTATGATCAAGATCTCTCTTCATCAGAAGGTCTGTTTTTTTCTTAGGACAATGCTAAAAACTATGGAGCTACCTGAAGAAAACTAGGGTGGAGTAAGATCTAACAACAGCCTCACCATCAATGGAATTATATCGATGAATTATTCGATGCTACTTGAGCTACAGCGCTTACTACGGTTGTTGCTGCTGCCATTGCGGTAGCGTGTTCAGGCGTGAGTAAAAGTCCTGGAAGTAGATCTCCCTCAGTAGAGCCAATACCATGCTTGCGACGTTTTTCCAAACGTTCCGAAGAGATACGAACAACATCATGAGCGAGGCCGCATTTTTCCAAAAGTCGAATGACATAAGCAGAAGGATCAATTTGCCACCATTTCATCCCATGAAAAGCAGAGCGAGGAAAAGCATGGTGGTTGTTATGCCATCCTTCACCCATTGCAAGAATTCCGAAAATAAAATTATTACGACTCACGTCGGTCGTTTCAAAATCACGACCACCAAATGTGTGACAGATAGAGTTGACCGACCAAGTTACATGATGATTTAGAAAAACCCTCACGAGGCCACCCCAGAAAAATCCTTGTAAGGCACCTATTTCAAAACCGTGAAGACCTCCTCCATGAAGGGATTGAATCCAACCACAAACAACAGTGGGGACGAGAAAGCCCAAGGCAACCCAAACAAAAAAAGTTTTACTGATAAAAACAATCAGTGGATCTTTGAGAAGCGGCTTGGCATATTTTTCAATATTGGGTTGAAAATCATCTAAAATCCATCCGACGTGGGCATGAAAAAAACTCTTGAGAGGACTATGAGGATCATCCTCCATATCCGAGTTGGCATGGTGTTGAATATGGGTGGCTGCCCAATTAAGAGCTGGTCCTTGAAGAGTCATCGATCCCGTAATTAAGAAAAATGCCCTAACCCACTCAGGTGCTTGAAAACTTTTGTGGGTAAGCATGCGATGGTAGCCAATAGTAATGCCGAAGCCTCCCAAAATAAACATGACTAGCATGACAAGGAGGGAACTCATATTAACCATATGATTCCAAAGGAAGTAAATTCCCAAAACTGTTGCAAGAATAGGAATCCAAACAACAAAAAAGAGAATAGTTTTATTCAAAAGAGAAGGCTTTGGATAGCTCATAGTTGTATAAACTACATTAAAAGAGAGAAAATGCAAGGAGAGGCTCTTTCTTTTTGATGAGCTCATGCATCAAGGCCATTATTAACTGCTTATCTTATTCAAAATAAATTTTGCTATTTTTTGGGTTGCGGAGGAGGTAGCCAAAGCTTTCAAATGTTCCTTCCACCGTCTCCATGTTTCTGCCTCCTGAGAAAACACTTCCTCTACAGAAGCTGCAATGGTTTCAGGATAATGGGCAGCCAAGCGACCAATATCATGACGTTCAATAAGTTCTATGTTCCCCTCTTCTTGTCCAGGAACGACATGGCTGATTAAAAGAGGACACTTTGCCGCCATAGCTTCATGAACAATAGCTCCTCCAGCTTTTCCAATATAGAGGTGATGTGATGTAAGAAGTTCGGGAA